>JASLEW010000851.1 GCA_030150965.1 Thermoanaerobaculia bacterium
CCCCAGATCCCGATCGGCGCCGGGCCGCCGTCGAGGCGCACCGCCTCACCCCACTCGACCGTCACCTGGTGGCGCTCGGCCGCGGAGAGGAGCGGCAGCTCGCTGAGCGGCCGCGCCGGGTCCGCCGCCGCGCCCGCCAGGAGCGCCTCGAGATGTCCGCGCCAGCGCAGGGCCGTCGCCGGGTCGAGGAGCGCCTGGTTGTAGGAGAGGGTCCCCTGCAGGCGGCCGCCGTCCTCGACCAGGTCGAGCGCCAGGGCGTAGCTGGTGTTGCTCCAGGTCACCTCGATCGGCAACGGCGCGACCTCGGCGCCGGGGATCGCGATCCCCAGCGTCGGCTGTTGCCAGACGAAGAGGGCCTCGAGGAGGGGCGGCTCCCCCGGCCGCTCCGCGCGCAACGCCTGGTTGAGGTGGGAGAACGGCAGGTCCTGGTGGTCGTAGGCGGCGAGGGTCGCCAGGCGCGTGCGTGCGAGGAGCTCGCCGAAACCGGGGTCGCCCGCCGCCGCGGCGCGGATGACCAGGTTGTTGATGAAGTAGCCGACGAGCGGCTCGAGCTCGGCGCGGGTCCGGCCCGCGGTGGTGGTCGCGACCGCGAAGTCGTCCCGGCCGGTGTGCCGGCGGAGGAGGCCCATGTAGGCGGCGAGGACGGTCATGAAGAGGCTCGCCCCCTGGCGGCGCGACAGGCCGCGCAGGCCGGCGGTGCGGGCGGCGTCGAGCTCGAAATGCAGCACCCCCGAGCGGAAGTAGCGCCGCTCGTCCGGCTGCCGGTCGATGGGCAGGTCGAGGCGCGGCCCGCCGGCGAGCCGCGCGACCGCGGCGCCGAGGAGGCGCTCGAGCCCCTCGCCCTGGAGCCACGCCCGCTGCCAGATGGCGAAGTCGCGGAACTGCATGGGGAGCTCGGGGAGCGGCGAGGGCGCGCCGGCCTGCGCGGCCCGGTAGAGCGCCGGCAGCTCGCGCGCCAGGACCTGCATCGACCAGCCGTCCACGATGATGTGGTGGAAGGTCAGGAGAAGGATGAATGCCTCCTCCTCCAGGCGGAGGAGGACCGAGCGCAGGAGGGGTCCGCGCGCGAGATCGAACGGGACCGTCCTGTCCTCCGCGGCGAGGCGTGCCGTCTCGCGCTCCGCCGCGGCGGGCGGCAGGCCGCCCAGGTCCACGAGCGGCAGGGGCGGCCGCCAGGGCGGGTCGATCCGCTGCACGGGCTTGCCCCCGACCGCGACGAAGCGCGTGCGCAGAGCCTGGTGGCGATCGACCTCAGCGGCGAGCGCCGCGGCGAGCGCCGGCACCGACAGCGCGCCGCGGAGCGTCAGCGCGAGCGGCAAGTTGTAGACCGTGCTGCCCGGCGAGAGCTGGTCGAAGAGCCAGAGCAGCTCCTGGGAGAACGTCAGCGGCGCCTCGGTGCCGCGGGGCGCCCGCACCAGCGGCGGCGCCCCGGCGGTCGCGCCGCTCCCCCGCAGCCGCTCGACCTCCGAGGCCAACGCCGCCACGGTCGGGCGCTCGAAGAGGAGGCGCAGCGGCAGCTCCACGGCGAACGCCCTGAGCACCCGCGAGGTCACCTGCGCCGCGACCAGCGAGTGGCCGCCCAGGGCGAAGAAGTCGTCCTCCACTCCGACGCGCTGGCGCTCGAGCACCTCCTCCCAGATCCCGGCGAGCACCTGCTCGACCGGGCCGCGCGGCGCCAGGTACGATCCGCCGCTGCCGCGCTCCTCGGGCGCCGGGAGGGCCGCGCGATCGACCTTGCCGTTCGCGGTGAGCGGCAGCCGATCGAGCAGCACCCAGGCCGCCGGCACCATGTAGCCGGGCAGCCGCTCGGCGAGGAAGGCGGCGAGCGCCTGGGGCGTTGGCTCGGGCGTGGCGGCGGAGCTCACGTAGCCGACCAGCCGCATGTCGCCCGGGCGGTCCTCGCGCGCCACCACCGCTGCCTCGCGCACCCCCGGGTGCTCGGCCAGGGCCGCCTCGATCTCGCCGAGCTCGATGCGGAAGCCGCGCACCTTCACCTGGCGGTCGATCCGCCCAAGGTATTCGAGGTCGCCGTCGGCGCGCCAGCGCGCCAGGTCGCCGGAGCGGTAGAGCCTCCGCCCACCCCCGGTGGCGCCGGCGAAGGGATCGGGCACGAACCGCTCCGCGGTGAGGGCCGGGCGGCCGAGATATCCCCGCGCCACCCCGGCGCCGCCGACGTGGATCTCCCCCGGCACGCCGATCGGCACCAGCCGGCCGCCGGCGTCGAGCAGGTGGAGCGCGAGGTCGGAGAGCGGCCGGCCCACGGCGCTCCCCGGCCGCGACAGGTCGCTCTGCCGCAGCCGCCGCCAGGTCGTGTGCACCGTCGTCTCGGTGATGCCGTACATGTTGACCAGCAGCGGCCGCTCCTCGCCGTGGCGGGCGAACCACGGGGCGAGCGACGGAAGATCGAGCGCCTCGCCGCCGAAGACCACCAGGCGCAGGTCCGAGACCCGCGCATCGTCCGCAGGGTCCCCATCGTTGCGCGCCAGGGCCGATTCCTCGGCCCAGAGGAGCTGGCGGAAGGCCGAGGGCGTCTGGCTGAGCACCGTCACCCGCTCCCGGCGCAGCAGCTCGTAGAACGCCTCAGTCGAGCGCGCCGTCTCGCTCGGCACGACGACGAGCCGCCCGCCGAAGGCGAGCGCCCCCCACAGCTCCCACACCGAGAAGTCGAAGGCGATCGAGTGGAAGAGCGTCCAGACGTCGTCGGCACCGAAGATGAGGTCCCGGCGGATGACGGCGAAGAGCCGCGCGACGTTGGCGTGGCTGACCTCGACGCCCTTCGGCCGGCCGGTCGATCCCGAGGTGTAGATGACATAGGCGAGGGCGCCGGGATCGACGCGGGCAACCGGGGTGGGGGAGGCAGGGGGGACCCCGCCGCCGGCCTCCCGGCCATCCCGGCCAGCGACGAGCGCGTGCAGGCCGACCACCCGCGCGGCGCCCGCCGGCAGCCGCTCGCGGAGAGGCTCCGCCGCCAGCAGGACCGGCGCCCCCGCGTCGGCGAGCGTGTACGCCAGGCGCTCCGTGGGATGGGCGGGGTCGAGCGGCAGGTAGGCCGCGCCGGCGGCGAGGATCGCCAGCACTCCCAGGACGAGCTCGGGCGAGCGCTCGGCGCAGAGCCCCACCAGCACGCCCGGCCCGACCCCGAGCTCCGCCAGCCGGCGCGCCATCCGGTGCGACCGGCGCGCCAGCTCGCCGTGGGTCAGGACCCGGTGCCCGGAGACCAGCGCCACCGCGTCCGGACGCCGCGCCGCCTGCGCCGCGAAGAGCTCGTGCACCGGAGCCGCCTGATAAGAGGCAACAGGTACCGGAGCCGCCTGACAAGAGGCGCCGGGTACCGGCGCCGCCCCAGAGGCGACGGATACCGGAGCCGCCCAACCAGAGGCGACGGGCGCCGGGCCGCTCCACTCGTGGAGGAGCTGCTGCCGCTCCGCGGCAGGGAGCGGCAGGCCGATGGCCAGGAGCCTCTCCTCGCCCGCGCCGGCGAGGCCGCTCCGCAGGGATGCCGCGAGCGTGGCGAGCAGCCCCTGCAGATACCCCAGGCGGCGCCGCACGGTCGCCGCGTCGAAGCGGGCGCGGTCGTAGCCCAGGGAGAGGAGCAGCCGGCCGTCGCCCGGCACGACGGTCAGGGTGAGGGGATAGTGGGTCTGCTCGATCACCTCGACCGCGGTGATCCGGCGGCCGAGCGCGCTGGCGCGGATCGCCGCCTGCGGGTAGTTCTCGAACACCAGGACGCTGTCGAAGAGCGCCGTCCCGCGGGCCACCGGGCTGGCCCCCTGGATGCGCACCAGCGGCGCCGCCTCGTGCTGGCGGAGCTCGGCCTGGGCGGCCTGGAGGCCGGCGAGCCAGGAGGAGACGGGCGCCTCGTCCGGCAGGCGGACCCGTGCCGGCAGCGTGTTGATGAAGAGCCCCAGCATCGCCTCGACGCCCGGCAGATCCACCGGCCGTCCCGAGACGGTGGCGCCGAAGACGACGTCGCGCTCGCCGCTCGCGCGGCCGAGGAGGAGCGCCCAGGCGCCCTGGACGAGGGTGTTCAGGGTGAGCCCGCGGGCGCGGACGGCGGCCGAGAGCGCCGCGGTCTCCGCCGCGGCGAGGCGCAGCTCGGCGATGGCCGGGTCGGGCGCCGTGTCGAGGGCCGGAGCCGGGCGGTCCGCGGCGAGCGGCGTCGGCGCCGTGGAGCCCACCCCGAAGCCGGCCAGGTAGGTGCCGAAGAAGTCGTCGTCCGCCGCCGGGTCGCGGCGCGTCAGCCAGGCGATGAAGTCGCGGTAGGGCGGCCGCGCGCGGAGCGACGGCTCGCGGCCGGCGGCGAGCGCCTCGTAGCAGGCGGCGAAATCGCCGATGAGCGCGGCGTAGGACCAGCCGTCGAGGAGGGCGTGGTGATGGCTCCACAGGAAGCGCCAGGCGCGCTCGCCCGTGCGCACCAGGGTCCAGCGCAGCAGCGGTGGCCGCGCCAGGTCGAAGCCGCGGCGGCGGTCGGCGCGCACCAGCGCCGCGAAGCGGCGCTCCCGTTCGGGCGCCGCGAGCGGGCGCCAATCCTCCTCGACGATCTCGACCTCGGCCCGCCGGTGGACCGCCTGGAGGGGCCGCGGCAGGTCGTCGCCGTGGAAAGAGGTGCGGAGGACCGGCGTGCAGGCGACGATCCGCCGCCAGGCCTCGCGGAAGGCCGCGCGGTCGAGGTCCCCCTCGAACGTGGCGTGGAGCTGCTCGACGTACGCTCCCGAGCCCGGCGCGTACAGGCTGTGAAAGAGGAGCCCCTCCTGCAGCGGCGAGAGCGGATAGGCGTCCTCGACGTCCTCTGGTAAACGGGCGAGGTCCGGCGCGGGGATGGGCGCGGGCGTCAGGACACGGGAGCGGGCGCCGGCGGCGAGCTCCCGTAGGAAGGCGAGGAGGCGCTCGGCGAGCCGGCGCACGGCCTCCTCCGCGAGGCGGTGCGCGCCGTGGGTCCAGGTCACCTCGAGGCGCCCGGCGGCGACGAGGGCGACGACGGCGAGCGCGTGGCTGCGCGCGGCGCGCGGGCTCTGCGACGGGCCCACCGGCTCGCCGGCGGCGGCGAACGGCGAGTCGGCGGGGAGCGCCGCGTCGAGCTGCCCCAGGTAGTTGAAGCTGACCGGGGAGGGCGGCCGGTGGCGCAGGGCGGCCGCCGCCGGGTGCCCGCTCAGGTAGCGCAGCAGCCCGTAGCCGAGGCCGCGCCCCGGCACCGCGGCGAGCTGGCGGCGGACGGCGGCGAGGACCGCCTCCGGCCGTGGATCGTCGCCGGGCGCGAGGCGCACGGGGTAGAGGCTGGTGAACCAGCCGACGCTCCGCGAGAGATCGAGATCGCCGCCGCGGTCCCCTGAGAGCGCCTCGCGGCCGTGCCCCTCCAGGTCGATGCATACGGCGCCGCCGGGGCCGGCGAGCGTCGCGGCGAGGGCGGCGACGAGGGCGTCGGCGATCGAGGCCCCATGGGCCGCGGGGAGCGCCCGCAGCAGATCGGCGGTGTCCTCCTCGCCGAGCTCGACCACGACGCTGGCGACGCTCGCGTCGGTGGAGATGGTGGCGGCGGTGGCGTCGGTGGCGGCGCTGGCGGCGGTGGCGATGCTGGCGTCGGTGGCGGCGGTTCCCACCGTG
>JASLEW010000870.1 GCA_030150965.1 Thermoanaerobaculia bacterium
CCGCGGCGCAGGCCGTCGGCCATCGCGCTCAGCCGGTCGAGGGCGCGCATCAGCAGCGGGATCAGGCCGGCGGTGGTCAGCGCCCCGGGACGCCGGCCATGCAGCAGCCCCTCGGCCGCGTGACAGAGCTCGGCGAAGGCGCCGATCCGCATCATCCGGCCGGCGCCCTTGAGGGTGTGCAGCTCGCGCCGCGCCTCGGCCGCCGCCTGCGGGTCGTCCGCCAGCCGCGGCAGGCAGAGCGCCAGGCGGTCGAGCCGCTCGCGCGACTCCTCGACGAACAGCGGGACGAGGTCGGCGAACTCCTCTTCGATCGCCATGGCCGGCCGGCCTGCGCTCAGATCTTCGTCCAGCTGTCGACGTTGACGTCGAGGCCGAGGACGCCGGCCAGCTCGCCGCGCTCGTAGAGCGGCGTCGCGGCGGTGAAGATCGGCTGGCCGGAGATCAGCGAGTCGAAGAGCGGGGTGAGGATGGTGCGCCGCTCCTCGACCGCCGCCCTGTACCACGGGCGGTCGCTGAATCCCTCCCCCGCCCTGACGCCGAGCGGCACCTCGCGCTCGCCGATCAGCTGGCGGTTGACCGCGAGCGCCACCTGGCCGGCCTTGCCGTCGTAGAAATAGAGGCACTCGACGTAGGGGCGCTGGTTGACCAGGTCGCCGAGCAGCCGGTCGGTCGCCTCCCAGTTGCCGAGGCGGCGCCGCACCTGGCCCGCCCAGGTCTCGGCCAGGTGCTTGAGCGAGTGCGGCGAATCGAGGTGGAAGGACTGCGCCAGGATCTGGATGGTGAGGCCGAGGCGGTTCAGGCTCACGGCGGTGTCGGAGAACTGCCGCAGGCCGTCGGCCATGCGCTGCACCACCTGGCTGACCTCCTTGAGGGTCAGCACCACCTCGTCGGAGGCGGCGTTCTGCTGCTGGGTGGCGAGCGAGATCTCGCGCGCCACCCGCGAGGTGTCGCCGGAGGCGCCGCGCAGCTGCTCGATGGCGGCGGCGGCGGCGCGCGCCCGGTCGAGCACCCCGCCGGCCTCGCCGCTCCCCTCCTCGGTGGCGACGACCGTGGCATGGATGGAGCCGGCGAACTCGTCGAGCAGGTGGCGCACCGACTCCACCGACTCCTGGGAGCGCTGCGCCAGGCGCCGCACCTCCTCGGAGACCACCGAGAAGCGGCGGTGGTGGTCGCCGGCGGCGGCGGCCTCGATGGCGGCGTTGAGCGACAGCATGTGGGTCTCGTGGGCGATGTCGGTGATGAGGTCGAGGACGCGGTAGATCTCCTGCGAGCGCGCGCCCAGGGTGTCGGCGCGGCTGGCGATGCCGCGGATGCGCTTCTGCACCTCCTCGATGCCGGCGACCGCCTCCTCGACCGCCGCCGCGCCCCTGTCGCCGCTCTGCTCGGCCGTCGCGGTCAGCTCGGCCTGGCTGGCGGCGTTGCCGGCGATCTGCGAGGCGGTGCGCGCCAGCTCCTCCATGGCGGCGGTGATCTCCACCACCGATGCGGCCTGCTCGGAGGAGCCCGCGGCCAGCTCGCTCGCGATCAGGTTGACCGAGTTGGCGGCAGCGGCCACCTCGACGGAGCTCTCCTGGATCTGCTGCGCCAGGATGTCGAGCGCCGCGGTGGCGCCGACATAGGAGGCGCGGAGCTGCACGGGGAGCGATTCGGCCTGGGCCTGCGACGCCACCAGGTCGCCGCTGCGCAGCAGGTCGAGCGCCTCCGCCAGGCTCGCCTCGGCCCCGCGGTGGCGCCGGCCGGCGGCGGCGAGCCGGTCCCAGAGGCCGAGCTGCGGCCGGTAGATCAGCGCCACGTACAGCCAGATGCCGCCCAGCGCCGCCACCAGGTAGAGGTCCTGCAGCCATCGGGGCGCGCCCGGCGCGCTCCGCTCGGCGGCCACCGCCAGCAGCAGGTAGCCGGCGACCGCCGCGGCGACGACCAGCGCCAGGCCGGTGACGGCACGCCCAGCGGGCGAAGCCCGCTTCCCAACATCGGGCGAAGCCTGCTTTCCAGCATCGGGCGAAGCCCGCTTTCCAGCATCGGGCGAGGCCCGCTCCACGGCATCGGGCGAGGTCCGCTCCCCGACATCGGGCGAGGCCCGCTTCTCCACCGTGGGCCAGTCCCGCTTCCCAGCCATCGGCGAAGCGCGCTCCTCAGCCATCGGCGGAGTCCTCCTCTCGTCCACGGGCGCGGCCCGCTCCTCCAGCGCCAGGGCCCGGCTCCTCCGCCGCCGCGGACGGCCGCAGGGCGGCGGGCGGCGCCGCCGGATCGATCAGCACCAGCGGCAGGCCGCCATGCACCGCGAGGCCCCGCGCCGCCTCGGGCCAGAAGCGGCGCAGCACCGCGCCTGCCGGGTGGCACCGCAGCTCGGCCGCGACGCCGATCAGCTCGTCGGCGGCGAGGGCGCCGTCCGCCAGCCGCACCAGGAAGCCGCCGCCGTCCCCGGCGTGCCGCGACAGGCCGCGCACCGCCGGATGCGGCAGCGCCCAGGTGGCGCCGGCGCGGCGCAGCACCAGGTAGGCGCTCACCGCGCCTGCCCCCCCTGCCCCCCAAGCATCGCGAGGTCGATCACCCTCACCACCTGGCCGCCGTGCATCGCCTCGCCCGCGACCAGGCCGCCGTCGCCGCCCACCACCGCCGCCGTGTCCAGGCGGGCGACGTCGAGCGCCGCATCGGCGGCCAGGCCGATCAGCTCGCGCGCGCCCTCCGGGCCGGCCCAGGCCACCACGGTGACCGGATGGGCGGGGTTGGCGCCCTGCGGCGCCCGCGCCAGCCGCGCCAGGTCGAGCACCGGCAGCGGCTCGCCGGCCAGCTCCGCCAGCCCCTTGAGCTCCGGCGCCGAGCCCGGCAGCGGGTGGAGCGGCAGCGCCCGCAGCACCCGCCGCACCGCGGCGAGCGGCAGGGCGCAGACGTAGTCGCCCGCGCGCACCAGCAGATGGGTGGCCTCGGCCCGCGCCGCCGCGCCGCCCTCCGGCACCTCAGATCCTCGTCCAGCCGTCGACGTGGACGTCGATCGCCAGGACGCCGCCGAAGCCGCCGTCCGGCCGCGTCATGCAGGCGCAGGCGGTGAAGCACTGCTCGCCGGTCAGGATCGAGGCGTAGGGCGTGGTGAGGCCGGTGCGGCGCTCGCGCTCGGCGGCGCGGAACCACGGTCGCCGCCGCATGTCGACGTCCTGCAGCTCCGCCAGGTCCGGCACCGGGTGGCCGCCCGCCCCGGTGACCATCGCCGGGTTGACCGCCAGCGCCGCCATGCAGCCGCGCTCGTCCACCCAGTAGGCCAGGTCGACGAAGCGGGTCCCGGCGACCAGCTCCCGGAGCAGCGCCTGACGCTCGCCCGGCTCCGCCCTCTCGGCGCGCGCCGCCCACTGCTCCACCAGGTGCTTGAGCGAGCGCGGCGAATCGAGGTGGAACGACTGCGCGAGGAGCTGGATCTTGAGCGCCAGCGCGTTGAGCCGGTCGGCGGTGGCGGAGAGGTCCCGGAGACCGCCGGTCATGCGCTGCACCACCAGGCTCACCTCGCGCAGCGTCATCACCACCTCGTCGGAGGCGGCGTTCTGCTGCTGGGTGGCGAGCGAGATCTGGCGCGCCATGCGCGAGGTGTCGCTCGAGGCGTGGCGCAGGTCGGCGATCGCCGCCGCCGCGGCGCGCGAGCGCTCCAGCACCCGGCCCGCCTCCTTGCTCCCCTCCTCGGTGGCGACGATGGTGGCGCGGATCGAGCCGGCGAACTCGTCGAGCAGGTTGCGCACCGACTCGACCGAGTCCTGGGAGCGCTGCGCCAGGTGGCGCACCTCCTCGGCCACCACCGAGAAGCGCCGGCCGTCGGCACCCGCCGCCACCGCCTCGATGGCGGCGTTGAGCGACAGGATGTGGGTCTCCTGCGCGATCTCGGTGATCAGGTCGAGGACGCGGTAGATCTCCTTCGAGCGCGTGCCGAGCACGTCGGCGCGGCTGGCGATGGCGCTGATGCGCTTCTGCACCTCCTCGACGCCGGCCACCGCCTCGTCCACCGCGGCGGCGCCGGTGTCGCCGCTCTCCTCGGCGCGCGCCGCCATCTCGGCCTGGCGCCCGGCGCTGTCGGCGATCTGCGAGGCGGTGCGGGCCAGCTCCTCCATGGCGGCGGTGATCTCGACCACCGAGGCCGCCTGCTCGGACGAGCCGGCCGCGAGGTCGCCGGCGACCTGATTGACGGCGTCGGCGGCCGAGGCCACCTCGACCGAGCTGTCCAGGATCTTCTGGGCGAGCCGCGACAGCGCCTCGGCCGCCCCTTCGAACATCGCCGCCACCTCGCCCGGCAGCTCCCGGCTCGCGCCCACCGCGCGCACCAGGTCGCCGGTGCCCAGCTGCTGGAAGCTCGTGCCGATGCTCGCCTCCAGGCGGTCGGCGCGCGCGGTCGCGCGCGGCAGCTCGATCTCCAGGCGGCGGAAGAAGAGGAACACCCGTCCGCCGTAGGCGGCCACCGCCGCCGTGCCGAGGACCAGGAACAGCCGGAGGGGCCACGCCGCCGCGCCGTGCGCCGCGGCGACCGCCAGCAGGGCGGCGCCCAGAACCACCAGCCCGCCGAGCAGCAGCCAGCCGGTCAGGGCGCTCGCGCCGCGCGCGGCCCGCTCTCCATCCATGCCGCCGTCCCTTTCGTCGCCACCGCCAGGGCGAATGGTTTCCCTAGGATAGGCAATTCGCCGTCGCAGCCGCAACCGCGGGTGCGCGAACCACTGTACAATCCGGCTCCGGCTCGACCACCACTTTCCGGCCGGGCTGCGGCCCGCCAGAGGAGGACATCATGCTCAGCCAGCTCCGCTCCGTGGCAGCCGGCGCCTCCGTCCTGTCCCTCGCCCTGCTCGGCAGCCC
>JASLEW010000035.1 GCA_030150965.1 Thermoanaerobaculia bacterium
CGCGGCGGCGCTCGCCGCCCGGCACGCCTGGCGGCGGACCCGCCAGGCGATCGCGCGCCTGCCTCCCGGCCAACGGGCGGTGCTGGTGCTGGCGCGCTTCGAGGGGCTGTCGTACCGCCGGATCGCCGAGGTGCTCGGCATCACCGAGGGCGCGGTCGAGAGCCGGCTGTTCCGCGCCATGCGCCGGGTGGAGGCGGCGCAGGAAACGGCGGCCCCGCGGGTTTCATGAATGGGAGAGGTGCCCCATGAAGCATGATCTGGACCAGGATGTGGACCCTGATGTGGACAGGGTCCTGATGCGGCTGCTGCACGGCGAGCTGCCGCCCGGGGAGGCGGACGCCCTGCGCGCCCGGCTGCGGCACGAGCCGGAGCTGGCCGCTGCCTGGGAGCGCCTGGAGGCCCTGTGGGAGGGGATCGCCGCGCCGCCGGCCGCGCCGGTGCCACCGGGCTTCACCGGCCGGGTGATGGCGCACGTGCGGCAGGCAGGGCGCGGCGGCGCGCTGGCCTCGGGGATCGCCCGGGTCGCCGGGATCGCCGGGATCGCCCGGGTCGCCGGGGTCTCTGGCGCCTCCCGTGGCGCCGGGGCCGCCGGGAGTGCCGGCGGGGCCGGAGCCATGGGCGTGCTCAGCTGGGCGGCGGCCCCGGGCTGGCTGCGCGCCTCCTGCGCCGCGGCCCTCCTGGCCGGGCTGCTGCTCGGCGCCGGCCTGGGCGTCCACGGCCTGCCCGGCGCGGAGCGCGCCGCGGCCGGCGGCGAGCCGGGCCTGAGCGAGAGCTACTGGGTGATGGTGGAAAGCCCCGAGGGCCTCCCGGCGCTCCCCCCGCCAGCGCGGGGAGAGGTCCGCCGGTGAGGCGTTGGTGGCTGGTCATCGCCCTGCTGCTGTCGATCGGCATGAACGTCGGCCTGCTGGCCGCGATGGTGCTGAACGGCCCCGGAGCGTCCGGGCGGCAGCAGGCGGCGCTGCGCCCGGCGGCGCCCGGACGCCTGCAGCAGCTCGCCAACCGCCTCGGCCTGCGCGGCGAGATGCGCCGCGGCTTCGTCGAGCGCCAGCGGCAGTTCTTCGCCGAGACCGCCGGGCCGCGCGCCCGGCTGCCGCAGCTCCGGCGGCAGGTGCGGGCCGAGCTCACCGGCCCGCGGCCGGACCGCGCCGAGATCGACCGGCTGCTGCGCGAGAGCGCCGGCCTCTATCTCCAGCTGGAGCGCTCCGTGGTCGCCAACGTCCTCGACAGCCGCGCCGTGCTCGGGCCGGCGGAGGAGCGCCGCTACGTCGAGCTGATCGGCCGCCTGCAGCTCGAGGGACCCGGCCAGCTGGGGCGCCTGCCGCAGGCACAGTGGCCCTGGTGGTGGCGCTTCCGCCGGCCGCCGACGGCGGCGCCCCCCGCAGGGGCGCCGCTGTCGCCGCTCGACCGCGACCGTCCCGGCGAGCTGGGGACGGCCGGACCGGCCGGCCGCCTGCCCTGACAAAAAAAGGCCCCGCTTGGCGCGGGGCTTGGAGGAGGGAGGTTGGAGAGGAGATTGTCTTCGTCGCCTGCTCCATCCTCATATACGGCCTGAGGTGGCGAAGTGTTTGTCCCGGGCGCCAGGACCGTGGCCCGGCCGCGTCCCGCGGCGCGCGGAGCGAAACCGGCCGCCGGGAGTGACGGTGGCCCTGGCCGGGCCGGCGGTGGGGCGGCTACTCGTAGCGCAGCGCGGCGGAGGGATCGACCCGCGCCGCGCGCCAGGCCGGGACCGAGCAGGCGAGCAGGGTGACGGCGAGGGCGAACCCCGCCACCGCGGCGAGGTCGGACGCCGCCACCCGGAAGGGCACGAAGCTGATGAAGTAGATGGCCGCCACCTCCGGGTCGAAGTGGATGAGGCGGAAGGTGGTGAGCGCCCAGGCCGCGGCCGAGCCCACGGTCAGCCCGAGGAGCGTCCCGGCGCTGCCCAGGATGGCGCCGTAGACCACGAAGACCATGCGCAGGCGCCCGGGAGCGAGGCCGAGCGCCCCGAGGACGCCGATGTCGCGCATCCGCTCGCGCACCAGCACCACCAGGGTCGAGGCGACGTTGAAGGTCGAGACCAGCACGATCAGCCCGAGCACCACGAAGAGCGCCGCCTGCTGCACCCGCAGCGCGGTGAACAGCTCGCGGTTCAGCTGCTGCCAGTCGGTGACCGCGTAGGCGGGGCCGAGCACCCGCGCCGCGGCCTCGGCGATGCGCGGCGCCGCCGCCGGGTCGGCGACCGTCAGCTCCAGCAGGTCGGTGTCCGCGGCGAGGCCCATCGCCTCTTCGACCCGCGACCGGTCGAGCAGCGCCCAGCTGCGGTCGAACTCGGCGAAGCCGGTGGTGAAGGTGCGCCGCAGCTGGACGGAGAGGAAGCGGAAGCGCGGCTCGCCGCCCGCAAAGCCGAGCGCCACGAGCTGCATCACCTCCCCCGGACGCACCGCCAGGCGCCGCGCCAGGTCGCTCCCCAGGACGACGCCGGGGATGCCGGCGAGCGACGGCGCCAGGTCCGCCGCGCTGGCGCCGAGCTGGCCGCCGCCGGCGTCGACGCCGCGCAGCACCACCTCCAGCCCCGCCGGGCGGCGGAGGCTGGCGAGCGACCCCTGGCCGTAGGCCACCCGCCCGACCTTCTGCACGCCGCGGATCCGCCGCAGGCGCGGCAGCAGCGCCGCCTCGGCCCCGCCGCCGCCGGCGGCGGCGAGCGGATAGGCCACGACGGCGGCGTTGCCGCGGATGAGCTTGCTCTGCAGGTCCTCGCGGTAGCCGGTCATCAGCGCCATGGCGATGACCATGGCGCTGACCCCGAGGGCGGTGGCGGCGAGCGCCGCCCGCGCCGTGCCGTCGAGCAGCCGGCTGCGCGTGCCGGTGCCGCGCAGGAAGCGCCAGGCGACGGTCCACACCAGGGACCGGCGCAGCGGCGGGCGCAGCAGGGCGGGGGACGGCGGCGCGGCGCCGCTCAAGGCCGGCGCGCTGCCGCCGAAGCGCTGCCGGCAGGCAGCGCGCCCGGCGAAGCGCTGCCCCGAGGCAACGCGCCCGACGATGCGCTGCCGGAAGGCAGCGCGCCCGATGGATCGCTGCCGGAAGGCAGCGCGCCCGCTGGATCGCGGCCGGGAAGGGCGGCGAGGAACCGGTCGAACAGGTCCGCCGCGTCGTGCGGCCCGGGAGCGGCCTCGGGGTGGTACTGCACCGAGAGCACCGGACGGCCGGCGACGGCGAAGCCCTCGACCGTGCCATCGTTGAGGTTCACCTGGGTGACCGTGCAGCCCGCGGGCAGCGAGTCCGGACGGACGGCGAAGCCGTGGTTCTGGCTGGTGATCGACACCCTGCCGGTCGCCAGGTCGCGCACCGGCTGGTTGCCGCCGTGGTGGCCGAACTTGAGCTTGAAGGTCTCGCCGCCGAGCGCCAGGCCGAGCAGCTGGTGGCCCAGGCAGATGCCGAGGATGGGGACGTTCGCCGCCAGCAGCTCGCGCACCCCGGCGATGATGCCGGTGAGCGGCTCGGGATCGCCGGGGCCGTTCGACAGCACCACGCCGTCCACGCCCAGCTCCAGGCAGCGGGCCGCAGGCGTGTTGGCGGGCAGCACGGTGAGCCGCGCGCCGCGCCCGGCGAGCGAGCGCAGGATGTTGGTCTTGACCCCGAAGTCGTAGACCGCGAGGTGCCAGCGGGCGGCAGGATGGCCGCCGGCGGCGCCGGCGGGCACCTCGTAGACGTCGGCGCAGGTCACCTCGTCGACCAGCGCCCGCCCGGTCATCGGCGGGAAGTCGGCCAGCTCGGCGGCGAGCGCCGAGGCATCGGAGCGCTCGGAGGTGACGACGCCGCGCAGCGCCCCGCGCTCGCGCAGGCGGCGCACCAGCGCCCGCGTGTCGATGCCGTGCAGGGCGGGCACGCCGGCCCGCCGCAGGTAGGGGAGCAGGCCCTCGCCGCTCGCGTGGTTCGAGGGGCGGGCGGTGAACTGCCGCGCCACGAACCCCTCCACCCAGGGGCGCTCGGACTCGGCCACCTCGACGCTGGTGCCGTAGTTGCCGATGTGCGGCTGGGTCATGACCACGATCTGGCCACGGTAGGAGGGGTCGGTGAGCACCTCCTGGTAGCCGGTCATCGAGGTGTTGAAGACCACCTCGCCGAAGCGCGTGCCGGGAGCGGCCGCCTCGCCCTCGAAGACGGTGCCGTCCTCGAGCACCAGCAGGCCGGGGGACTCAGCGTGCCGCATAGCTCGGGACGCTGCGCTCGACCACCGGCGCCAGCTGGCGCACGGCGGCCATGAGCCGCTCGAACTCCTCGGGCAGGAGCGCCTGGTCGCCGTCGGAGAGCGCCTGCTCGGGCTGGTCGTGGACCTCGACCATGACGCCGTCCGCCCCCACCGCCACCGAGGCCCGGGCCAGCGGCAGGACCTTGAGCCGCTCGCCCGCCGCGTGGCTGGGATCGGTGATGATCGGCAGGTGGCTGATGGCCTTGACCGCCGGGATCGCCGACAGGTCGAGGGTGTTGCGGCTGTGGTCGGCGAAGGTGCGGATGCCGCGCTCGCAGAGCACCACGTTGGGGTTGCCCTCGTCGAGGATGTACTCGGCGGCGAGCAGCAGCTCGGTGACCGTGGCGTTCATGCCGCGCTTGAGCAGCACCGGCCGGCCGCAGCGGCCGACCCGCTTGAGCAGCGTGTAGTTCTGCATGTTGCGGGCGCCCACCTGCACGGCGTCGGCGTGCTCCACGACGCGGTCGAGCACGTCGATGTCCACCGCCTCGGTGACCACCGGCAGCCCGGTCTCCGCCCGCACCCGCGCCAGGATGCGCAGCCCCTCCTCGCCCAGCCCCTGGAAGCTGTAGGGGCTGGTGCGCGGCTTGTAGGCGCCGCCGCGCAGCAGGTGGGCGCCGGCGGCCTTCACCTGGCGGGCGATGCGCAGCGTCTGCTCGTAGCTCTCGACCGAGCAGGGGCCGCCGATGACCACGAAGCCGCTGCCGCCGACCTTCACGCCGCCGATGTCCACCACCGTGTCGAGCGGCTTGAACTCGCGCGACACCAGCTTGTAGGGATGGCTGACGCGGATGACCTCCAGCACCCCGGGCATGGAGGCGAACAGCGCCCGGTCGACGACGCCGATGTTGCCGGTGATGCCGATGGCGGTGCGCTGCGCGCCGGCGATGGCATGCGCCTTGAGCCCGTGCGCCTCGATCTTCTTGACCACGCCGTCCACCTGCTCCGGCACGGCGTCCATCTTCATCACGATCAGCATGGGTAGCTCCACGGGGCCGAGCGGCCGGCCGCGGCTATGATACCAGCCTCCGGGAGGGCTTCCCGGCGGCGGGGGACATCGGGGCATCGGGGGCACCGGGGGCGTCGGGGTATCCTGAGACAGCGGGAGGGATATGAGGAGCCGGGAGCTGGGAGCGTTGCTGTTCGGGCTGGCCGGGTTGTACACGCTGCTCGTGGCCCTCCTCGGGGTGGCGCAGCTGCTGCCCCAGGTGCCGCGCAGCGGCATGGTGGTGAACGGCCAGCTCCAGGTGCAGGCCGCCTTCGTCAACAGCGCGGTGAGCGTGCTGCTGCACTTGGTCTTCGGCTTCGCCCTGTACGCCGCCCGCTGGCGCCTGGCGGGCCGGCTGCTCGGCGAGGACGACGGCGCGGCGCGGGCGCACGGGGCACGCGCCGGGCGCGCCGGCGCCG
>JASLEW010000876.1 GCA_030150965.1 Thermoanaerobaculia bacterium
GGCCGCGATGAGCGTGGCGCGCGCCGCCCAGCCGCCGGCCGCGCCGCCGGGGAGAAAACGTTGCCATCCGGGCCGGGTCCAGCGCGTCGGAATGCGAGGGTGCATGCGTAGCTCCTTCCTTTCGAGCCTTTCAGTCCACGACCGGCGTGCCCAGCTCGTACCGGCCGCCGCTGCGCCCGAGCACCTCCACCACCCGGGTCACCCGGCGCCCGGCGCTGCCGCCGGCGATCATCGCCACCAGGTGGATGGCGTCCGCCACCAGGTCCGCCTGCGACCCGGCGCCGGCGCGCTGCGCCAGCCGGTCGAGCCGGTTGAGCGCCGACTGCGGGTCGTTGGCATGCAGCGTCGCGACGCCGCCGGGGTGGCCGGTCTGCCAGGCGTCGAGCAAATCGAGCGCCGCCTCGTCGCGCACCTCGCCGACCACGATGCGGTCGGGCGACGTGCGCAGCGCCGCCTTGACCAGCTGCCGGAGGCTCACCGAGTCCGAGGTGCGGAGCGCCAGGCAGTCCGCCGCGGCGCATTGCAGCTCCACCGTGTCCTCCAGGATCACCACCCGGTCGCGCGGGCACGCCGTCGCGATCTCCTCGAGCACCGCGTTGACCAGCGTCGTCTTGCCGCTCGCCGTGCCGCCGGCCACCAGCACGTTGCGCCGCTCCGCCACCGCCGCCCCCAGCGCCGCCCGCTGCCTTCTCCCCAGGATCCCCGCCTCGACGTACTGGTCGAGCGAGTAGATGACCGCCGGCGGCTTGCGGATGTTGAACGCCGGCCCCGCCGCATTGGGAGCGACGATCCCCTGGAGCCGCGCGCCGCGGAAAGGCTCCCCCGCCGGCAGCTCCGCCTGGAGCAGCGCATGCGAAGCGTTGAGCACCGCCGGCACCTTCGACGCCACATGATTGAGGAAGCGGGTGATCTTCTCCGCCGCCAGCACCGCCCCGCCCGCCACGCGCCCCCGCGAACGGGTATCGAACAGCAGCCGCCCGCCCGGGTTGACATAGATCTCGGTCACGTCCGGGTCGGCAAGCGCCGCAAGCACCTCGGGCCCCAGGGCGCGGACCAGCGAGTCGCGGTAGTGCCGCGCCGCCTCGTCGGAGCAAGACACCGAGCCGAGGCCCGGCCCGGAGACAGCCGGAGGAGCGGAAACGGGCGCGGGAGCTCTCGAAGCAGTCGTCTCGGAGGCCATTGCGGAGATAGTGCTGGTACTACATGTATAATGTCAATAGCAGGAATGAGGCGTAAGCAACCTGCCTTGCGGACAGGCCGGCGAGGGCCATATAGTGATTGCTACAAGGCGGCCTCGTGGTCCTCGACGAGGGCGGGCGTTCGGCCCATCGCCCCCGCGAACCGCGACGGATGCCGGACAGCTCTTGCGGCCGACGGCTACCGCGCGCAGCGCTCGTGCAAAGGTCTGTTGCGTGCGGGGTCCAACGAAGCTCCGCGAGGGGCGCTGCCGCGCCGCCCAATTCCTAATTCGAGCCGGTCTTTGGCGGCGCCGCAGCCTTGGCGGCCTTGGCGGCCTTGGCGCTCGCGACGCGAACGACCACCGCCCGGTTGTCGCCGCCCTCGTGGTGATAGGTGATCGAAACCATTGCACCCAGCTTCACGTCATCCCAGCCCGTTCCCGCCGGGAGAAAGCGGGTCTGGTCATCGATCTTCAGGGTGAGGTCCACCCCGGCCTTGGGGTGCACGACGAGGCTCTTCCCCGCCGCATCGACCGACGCGACCGTGCCCCGGGCCGCCGCGGACCTCGCCTTGTGATGCTTCGTCGTATACGAGGTATCCCAAGGCTGATGACCTGGATCAGGAGGCCCGGTGGTCGATCCGGTGTTGACGGGAGGGGGAGGCGGCGGCGGCGCCGCGGCCGCCGCGGGCGGGCCGGTGGTGGAGCTGGTGTTCACCTGAGAGTCCGCAGCCAGGGCGGAGAGGGCGCAGCACGAGATCAGGAGAACCAGCCAGGTGCCACCTTTGATCGTTATCGCGGTCCGCATCTCAGGCTCCTTTCTGCGCCTACGCTGCCTGCGGGTGCAGCGCCAGCTCGCGCCATTCATGGACTTTGGCAAGGACGGCGTGGCCCATCAGCAGAAGGACCGGCAGGTAGAAATCGAAGTACACGCCCAGGTTCTGGAGCAGGAAGTAGCCCAGCAGCATGGCCACCAGGCAGCACGCCGCTGTCCAGCCGAGCTTGGGCAGAGGACCGATCCGCAGGCCGAAGATCACCGCCACGGCCAGCGACAGCACGACCTCCAGAGAGATCGCCAGGGTCCGGTGGACCTGCCGGTAGACCCTGGAATCGAGCAGTGCCTCCGCCCAGTTCGCCTGCGCGAAGGTTCCCCGGATGTAGCCGATGGGCGTCAGGTGCTCGTCGATCGGCGGCGGCAGGCCGAATGCCCTCTCGTTCCATCCCGCCCCGAGGATCACCGCCTTCCATCGCAATTTCGCCAGGAGCTGCTCGGCGCTGGCATGCAGCACAAAGTCGGCCGACAGAACCGGGAACTTGGCTTCGGACATGAACGTGCCAAAGGGTAGGTCGCTGTCGTCCTCGTAGGGCTTCACCGCCGCCGGATCGAGCACGTTCGCCATCGCCGCGGCGAACGAGTAGAGCCGCGATCCGTCGGCCATCCTCTGCGCCACCGGCACCCGGCGCATGTCGAGCGAGGGATGGATATGCCCCAGCCGCACGTCTCCCGGCCGGAAATCGGTTCCAGAGTAGATCGCGGAGTCGAGCACCGGCCCGCGTGCGGTCTGCTGAAACGTTGCGGGCAGGATGATGGGACGGCGGCGGGACACCTCACGGATCGCATCGGCCAGGCCCTTTGTCTCGCTTGCGTAGTCCGGATGCTCGCGCAGGCTGCCGTCGATCACCGGCGACCGCAGGCTGAAGTCGATGCCGATCAGTGCCGGCTGGGCCTGCTCCAGCTTCCGCAGCAGTTTCGCCAGGTACGTGCGCTTGATGGGGATGCGCCGGCCGAGCTCACCCTTCCAATATTCCGGGTCCTCGATCAGCACCAGCGCCGTCCGCTTGGCATGCCGGTCGCCATGCAGGTGCTCCTGCAGGAAGCCGTAGACCCGGTACCGCGCCTCGATGGCAAAATCGTGCCGGTCCAGCTCGATGCCACCCAGGGTTCCAACGGCCACCAGGGCCAAGGCGGAGAGCCAGTGCCCGGCGCTCCGGCTCGACAGCTGCTGCGCATACCGAGGCCACTTCGCCAACAGGCTCCTCCGTTGTAGAGGAAACTTAGCGACAATTGTACACCGCGGCCAGCGCCTCGGGCGAGGCCCGCGGCCAGGGACTCCACGACGTGAGCCGGCTCGGCACGCCGCGGGAAACCTCCCGCGGCCGCTACGGTTTCGGAGGCAGCGGCTCCTCGCCGAGCGCTTGCAGCTTGGACCGGATCTTGCCGGCGGTCGGCAGGCGCATCCGCTCCGCCTCGGGCAGGGCGAGGCGAAGGAGCGCCACGGCGGCTTCGCGGTCGCCCGCGCGGTTTCGGTCGAGGTGCACAAGCGCCAGGTTCCACCGACCGATCACCAAGTCCTGGGCCAGGCCGAGCCTCTCATAGACCGGCAGTTCCTCCTCGCGGCGGATGCTCACGGCCTCGTCGAGCTCGCCGCGGGCCTGGAGCACGCCGGCGACCTTGCCCAGGGTCACCGCGCGCTCCCGCACGTCGCCGAGCTTCTCGTAGACCGGCAGTTCCTCCTCGCGGTAGATGCGCAGGGCCTCATCGAGCTCGCCGCGTTGCTGGAGCACGTCGGCGACCTTGCCCAGGGCCACCGCGCGCGCCCGCACGTCGCCGAGCTTCTCGAAGACCGGCAGCTGCTCCTCGCGGCGGATGCGCAGGGCCTCGTCGAGGTCGCCGCGGGCCTGGAGCACGTCGGCGATCTGGCCCATGGTCAGCGCGCGCGCCCGCACATCGCCGAGCCGCTCGTAGACCGGCAGCTCCTCCTCGCGGCGGATGCGGAGGGCCTCGTCGAGCTCGCCGCGGGCCTGGAGCACGTCGGCGATCTGACCCTGGGTCAATGCGCACGCCCGCACATCGCCGAACCACTTGTAGACCGGCAGCTCCTCTTCGCGGCGGATGCGGAGGGCCTCGTCGAGCTCGCCACGGACCCGGAGCACGTTGGCGATCTTGCCCAGGGTCACCGCGCGCGCCCGCACGTCGCCGAGCTGCTCGTAGACCGGCACCTGCTCGCGCCAGATGCGTAGCGCCTCGTCGAGATCGCCGCGGGCCTGGAGGACATCGGCGATCCTATCGAGGGTCAGCGCGCGCGCCCGCACATCGCCGATCTGCTCATAGACCGGCAGCTCCTGATCGCGCCAGAAGCTCAGCGCCTCGTCGACCTTGCCGCGGGCAATCAGTATGCCGGCGATCTTGCCCCGAGTCACTGCGCACGCCCACACATCGCCGAGCTGCTCGTAGACCGGCAGCTCTTCATCGCGCCAGATGCGCAGGGCCTCGTCGAGCTCGCCGCGGGCCTGGAGGGCGTCGGCGATCTCTCCCAAGGTCACCGCGCGCGTCCGCACATCGCCCAGCCGCTCGTGGACCGGCAGCTCCTCCTCGCGGCGAATTCGCAGGGCCTCGTCGAGATCGCCGCGGACCTGGAGCACGTCCGCGAGGAGGCCGGCCGCCATGGCGGCTTCCCGCTCGTCTCCTCGCGCCTGATCCAGCCGTCGCTTGTCCTGGGCAGCCGCGGCGGCCCGCTCGAGCTCTCCAGCTCTGACCGCCACCTGGCCCAGGGTATACAGTGCATCGGAGCGTTCACTCTCGGCCAGAGGTTGGTGGAGCAATCGCTCGCAGAACCGCATCCAGGCGTGGAACGGCCCGTTCGTCTCGGCAAACCGGGCACCCGCGCGCTCCACGGCCACCCCCTCTTCCGGGACAACCTCGTCCAGCCAGGCGACGAGCGCCCCTCTCTCCAACTGCACCTCCCGCCAGCGCCGCCCCTGCTCCGCCTCCCGGCCGGCCGGCAGCTTGGGTAGCCGTGAGCAGAACCACTCGCTCAGCCGTGCGTGCACCACCGCCGCACGCTCAGCCGCGCCCCGGGCGCGCAGCAGCTCGGCGAGGAGCGAGTGCAGCCGCCAGGCGCGGTCTCGCCGCTCGGTGGGGGCGACCGCCTCCAGGATCGAGAGACGCCGGGCTGCCGCCGCCAGGCGCTCGAACTCGGCGGGCGCGAGTCCGGCGAGCGCGGCGCCCAGACTCTCTCCGAACCCTACCGCGGGCGCGTGCCCGAGGTCGAAGAGGCCGGCCAGAACCCGCTCGGAATCCCCCTCCGGCTCGGCCGCGAGATGCGCACCCAGGGCCTCGAGCGACAGCGTGAAAGTGCTCGCGATCGCCTGCCGCGCCGACTCGCGCGTCAACGCGCTCTGCGCCCGCTCCACCACCTCGGTGCCCGGCAGGGAGAATCCCGTCGCCCGCAGCCGGGCGAGGAAGACCGAAACCGAGAAACCTTCTCGAAGGTGGCCAGCCGCCAGATGGACGGCCAACGGCAGGTGGCCGACCGCGCGGACCAACTGCCGCTTCTCCTCGTCCGTGTGGCGAATGGTCTCCGGCCCCAGCTCCTTGCCGAGCTGCGCCAGCGCCGTCGCTTCGTCGAAGGGCCGCAGCGCCACCTGCTCCCAGCCCGCGGTCGCGCCGAGCCCCTGGTAGCGTCCGGTCACCAGCACCGCACAGCCCGGCAGCAGCGCCACGAGGCCGGCCGCTACCTCCGCCAGCGGCTCGCGGTCGACGTTCTCGACGTGCAGCAGGCTCCTGGGCTGAAGCAGCCGTTCGCGCACCCGCCCGGCGACACCGTCGCCGCCCGTCGCCACCTTCAGCCGGTCGGCCAACTCGCTGAGGAGCTTCGCCGGTGCCGGCGGGTCGCCGCCGCCTTCGAGCACCAGCCGCCAGACGCCGCCCGGGAAGCGCTCCCGGTGCAGCAACGCGAAGCGGTCGGCCAGGTACGACTTGCCGACGCCCGCCATCCCCTGGAGCGAGCAGACCGCCACCGGCCGCGCGCCGCCGGCCGCGAGCAGGTGCCGTTCGAGCTGTTCCAGCTCCGGCTCGCGGCCGACGAAGACCCGCGCCACGCGCCCATCCGGCGCCGCCTCGGCCGGCCGGCCGACGATCCACCAGGTCAGCCGCCCATTGTTCGGGCCCGGATAAAGCGAGCCGTCATCGTGCCAGTGCCCGCGCCCCGACCAGCCGCGGAACCAAAGCTCATGCCGCTGAGGCCGGCCGTCGCCGTCGAGCGTGACCCGCAGCCGCGCGCAGGCGTTCGGATACCAGTCGTGCTCGTAGAGGCAGCCACCCACGAGTTGCAGCAGCCGCCGTTCGGGGTCGGCCCACTGCTGCGCCTCGAGATCGTGGAGATGGCCGCGCAGCACCAGGTCCACCCGCTCAGCGAGCAGTCGCCGCGCCTCGGCGCCGTCCACAAGCTCGTCGAGCGGATGGTGCATCAGCGCCAGGCGGAATCCCGCCAGCGCCTTGCCCTCGTCCGTGGCCAGCCGCATCACCTGCTCGTCGGTCAGCCAGAGCTTGCCGGCATCGCTGTCGTCGCCGCAGGCCCAGGCCGAGTCGAGCCCGACGAGGTGAACGGGGAACGGCAGCGCGCCCAGGCTCCCGGCCGGCCACGTCCACCGGTAGCCGAGCCGCCCATGCCTGCTCCTGGCCGGATCCAGCCCCGGCCGCCCGAGGGCCCCATGAACCCACTGGCGGTACGCTCCCTGCCGAGACTCCGCCGCGCCGCGCCCACGGTCGATGTCATGATTGCCCGGCACCGGGAAGAACCGCTCCCAGCCCAGCCCGAGCCGCTCCAGCACCTCCTCGAAAAACACCGTCGCGCGCTGATACTCCGCCGGTTGCCCGGAGAACGCGGCATCGCCGGTGAAGCAGACCAGGTCAGAGCCCCCCTCGCCGGCCATCTCGTCGAGGTTGCGCTTCCAGGCATCGCCAAGCACGCGCCGCCGCCGCCAGGAGGTCGTGGCGTCCTGGTGCAGGTCGGAGAGGTGCAGCAGGGTGAGGGTGTGCTCGCCCATGGGGTCTCGGCCGTCGCGTGTGCCGCTATTTTCGCGCCAGACGAGCCAAGCATACACACTGCGGCGGCGGTGGAGGGCCGGCGGCCAGGGCGATGGCTATGACCGGCACGGCGGGCGCGCGAGACGGCGGCCCTGCCATAGGGGCTCGCCTTCACGTGCTGCCGGCGGATGCCGATCCGGGCTGTGCACGAGAGTCTCCGTCCCAGGCCGCTTGGACCTTCCAGCCCGTGACGCCCCAGAGCAGCTGCTCGATCGCGCGAGGGTTGTCCTGGCGCAGGTCGACCCAGGCGGCGCCCTGGAGGAACAGGGGCAGCGCGGGGTCGGGGCCCTCAGGCGCGCCGGCTAGGAGGACAGGGATCACGGGAGCGCCTCTCTTGAGGAAGACGTGCAGAAGGGCATCGATTTCGAGGTCCTGCCAGGGTCCGATGCCCTGGCCAGCGACGAACACAAGGGCCGACCTTACTTTGGTGATCTGCTGTTCGAGGAGCGTGCGCCAGCGTTCACCGGGCCGGACCTGGAAGCGGTCGAACCACGGCAGGACACCGCGATCGAGCAGCTTCCTTGCCACGACCTCGACCTGGTCGCCGTCCCGGGAGTTGTAACAGAGGAAGGTATCGAAGGCACCGGAAGACCGTTTGTGCTCGACGATGGCCCTGACCAGCGCCCGTAGCTCGCGAAGCTCGGGGTCGGGCCCCGGGCCGGCGGGCAGCGTCGGCTCGGCAGACTGGCTGAGTAGCTCGAGGGTTTGGAACGAGATGCGGCGCCGCTCGGGGTCGTCCGTGGTGGCGAGGATGGCAGTGTGGAGCGCGATCCGGGCGGCACGCGAGAGCGGCTTGGTCGAGTAGAGGGACTCGTTGAACTGCGTGAGAATGGCTTTGCGCCAGGCCTCCTCGGGTTGCAGCGGGGTGGGCGCAGGATCGGATTCCCCCAGGCGGCGGATCTCATTCAAGACCTCGGTAAAGGCGGTCTGCATTTTGTTGAAGACGCGGAGGGCACCGGCGGCAAGGGTGGCCTGTTCGATGTCGAGGCTGGGGAATGCGGTGTAGACGACCGATCTGACGGCAGGGAAATTTTCCTTGAGATAGGCAAGGAATTCGAGGCCATTGCGCTGCGTGAAAACCGGTGAGGGCCTTCCGCTCGGAACGAGGAGATCGACGATCACCCATTCCGGAAGGGGCTGCTCGGCAGTGAGGACGTCGAGCGCCTCGGCACAGGAGTTAGCGGTGATCACCTCGAACTCGCCGACCTGGCGGCGGAACCTCCTGGGAGAGTCGTCGTCAAGCCAGAGCACCTTAATCATGGGATCTCCGCAATCTGGGGCAGAATCAGGGTGGCCGAGGTCCGGTAGACATCGTCGTGGAGCGGGGTCGAGGTGACCCGGATGCGGCCTCCGAGCGTGGCCGCAATCTGCCGCGCTTGCGCGAGTCCACGGCCGGAGGCCGCGACCGCGCGGCCTGCAGCGACAGCGAGCCGGCCGCGGCGTCCATCCTCGAAGATCGCTCCGGATGCCAGCTCGTCAGGCAGGATGCCGATGCCATAAGAGGTTACGTTCACCTCGATCCTGTTCCCAATGTCGCGGCGGCGGGCCTCGACACGCACGGTGCTGCCACGCCCGGCGCTGTCGGGCAGAGAGTATTTGACCGCGTTGTCGAGGAGGGCTATAAGTAATTGCGCTATCGACGACCGATCGGAACGGAGGTCGAGAGGCTGAGGTGGAATTTCCAGATGAAACGATACCTCCTGTTGCCTCGCCCGCCACGCGAAGAGATTCACGCATTCCTGCAACAGCTCCGGGATGTTGAAGGTGCTCGGAGAGAGAAACCGGTCGTGATCGGCCAGGGATGTCGCGAAGTTAGCAATCTTATGTCGGAAGAGCCTGAGCTCAGCAGACAGCCAGGCTAGAAGCTCGGCCTCGCCAGATCGCGCGGCTCCTGTGAGAGCCTCCAGCCCTACAAGGGAGCCCGCGAACTCGTGAAGCACTAGTTGGAGAGCCGGACGCGCTCGCGCCTCGAGGATGATCCTCTTGAGAAAGTCCGGAGGCTGGAGACCAGAGTGCTCGGCCTCGGCTAGGATGGCGCTCTCGATCTCAGGTGGTAACTCGACGGTCAGTTCCATGGAGGTCCATCGTCCTGTGGGCAGATGGCCAGAAGGCGGCAGCGCCGTGGCCAGGAGAAGCTTAGCTCAGGTGCAGGAGCTGTGAAACACGCAGGTTTCCCCTGGCGGATGTGTTGGGCCCCGGCTCCCCACGAGCCAACGCCCGGTCTCGGCCAGACGCGGGCTGTTCGTAGGATCATCTCGGTGGCCTTGGGTGGCCTTTCTTCTGATAGTGTTGTAATCGCGGCGAAAGTCTCTGGAATATCATGAATCGCACCGTCTCCCAAGCAGCCCGCGTTCTCGGAGTGGACGCGAAGCAGGTGAAGACATGGGCATGGCGTTTCAGGGAACATCTCAGCAGCCAGGCCAACCCACCCAAAGGCCGTTCCCGCGCGTTCACGGATTCGGACGTGCTTGCCCTAATGCATGTGGCCGAGCATTGGGAAGAAAATCCGGATATCGAAAACATCGAAGCCGGGTTGAGGAGCGAAGATCACTTCGCCAGAGACCGATATCGCGAAATGCTTTACCAGCAAACGCCGCTTTTGCAGGAGCCGCCCGATGACCTTGACGAGACTTGGCAGCACGGAATCCTTCTGAATGGCGGCGGCATTGATGGATACCTGGAGCTGGCGCGCAGCTACAAGCAGAGTGCGGAAGCACTCCTTGATTCAGCGCTCAAGAGTGGAGAGGCCTGCGACTGGGGCTATCCAGTGTTGTTTGCGTGTCGTCATGTCTTGGAGCTGTACCTAAAGATCATCGGTGAGATTCGCGAGCCGATACATTCGCTGGAGAGCTGCGTCCGCCGCGTCGAAAAACGCCATCGCCAGAAGATTGGTTCGCCGATGAGAGAGTGGATCATCGAACTCGACAAGATTGACCCTCGCGGTACTACTTTCCGCTACGCCGACGATAAGGCCGGCACCCTCAGGTACGCAGAATACTGGGTTGACTTCCTTCAACTAAAGTACGCGATGAACCGCGTTTTTCAGGTACTCGATCACGCTTGCCTTCGCCTTATGCGGCGGTGCTCGGACTGACACAGGCCGGCGGTGGGGGGGGCGCGCTCACCGGGCGGGCGCGCGCCACGCGCGCCGGTGCCCCCGCCCACCCTCGCCCACCCAACGCAGGCATGGGCAATGGAAGGTGCCGCGCCTGATGGGAAATCGCGGACCCAACGGGGGGACCGCCCTCCAGCGGGTCTCCCGAGTCATGGCGTAGCGATGGCGCCTGAAAGAATTGCCTCAAGTGCACCGTCATACTGAAGGCCGGCTGCATGGCGTAGTACAGCCATCGCCACAAGTTCAAGGCGCCCCAGGGCAGAGATGCCGCTGGCTACCTCTGTCGCTAAGAAACCTTCATGGACCAGTTTTGACCGAATGCCGCAAAGCTGGCCAATAAGCAAGCGCCTCTTGACGATGTGCGCAGGTCGTCCAAAATATGGAGCAAGGAACTGAGCTATCGGTTTTATATTAGGTGTCCCAGCCATGGGGAAGATCTCAAGGGCCGTCCAAAGCCATATAAAGGCTTCTTCCTGAGATACGTCGGCGGCTAACCCTTTTCGAATAAAGCGACTCATCAGGCTAAGGCGCCGAGGCTCTCCTACCTCCCGCTCCATCCGCGCGATTGTCCCATCGTAGCTCCGGCTCACTGCCGGCCCATCGATCAGAATCGGATCGACAATTTTCCACAGCCCCTTGCCAGGAGTTGGTGATCCGGCCGCCCATCCTCGAAAAAGCTGCGTCCTAAAGAGGTCTGGCGTCAGCAATGTGGAAAGGGCGAGTACAACTGAATCGATTGATACTTCACATTCCTCCTGTGCCTCTGCCGGTGACTCATTCCTGGTTCGGGTGGTCAGAGCTACGTGGGGGATGTCTGCGGGAAGCCTCAGCGGCTCTCGGCAGGGTATCCTATATTCGGCGTTTTCGACTGCTGCTGCTACGGTTTGTGCATACTCCAGGACGCGGTATTGGCGTGCTTCTTTGAAGACCTCAATCTTGACATTGGCGCATACGATCGACATTGGTGGAGATAAGATGGCGTGATTTCTATAGATCGCCAGGAAATGTTTCCAGGGTTGAGATTGCTTCATGATCATGGCCTCCAAGTCTAGATGGCTTCCAAGCGCCGCGCATGTCGTCTTTGGGCGCGCCGCTCACTTCTGGCTGTTGGGATTAAGATGCGTATGGCGCCGCCAAGTGCTACTCGCTGAGATGTTAATAAGTAGAGGTGCCGATGGGTGTTAAGAATTCCACCGGGCTAAGGATTGAACCATTTCGCAGGATACTAATGGCGCTATCAGGGTGCTGAAATAGAGGCCCGGACCGAGTTTCTGAGCACTCGATCGAGGGAGGCGGTCCTCCGAAGGGGCCAGGCAGATCGCGATGAGAGCTTTGTCACCGGGACTCTATCCTCAGGCTGCTCGCCGGGAGAGGGAATCACCCCTCCCTTTGGGCTCTCAGGGATCATGTCGGCGCCAAGAGATTGCGCATTCGGACGAGGTTGTACGCCGCAGCTGTGAAGGTGAAGGTCCAGCCGACTCGATCGACGCCCTTGTGACGGGTTTTTCGCATCAGGCCGACGGTCTTCATCCAACCGAAGATCTCTTCCATCCGTTTCCTGGTTCGCTGACTCAGCGAGTAGCCTGGGTGCCGAGTCGTGCGACCATCCACGGCACTGGCCCGTCGGGAAGTGTTCTGAGCCACATGCGGCGTCACTCCGAGGCTGCGTGCCGCAGCAACGAAGTCCTTGGTGTCATAGGCTTTATCAGCTCCCACCGTCAGTCGCTGCGAACCCGGAACCTCCTCCAGCATGGCGATCGCAGCTTCGCGTTCCGCGCGGCCGGTTGCCAGGGTCACTCGGGTATCGACGACCAATCCATTGCGGTTCTCCATGAGCGCGTGGGCAAGATAAGCAAGCCTGGCCTCGTGTCCCTGGCTCTTCCGGTACAAGCGCGCCTGCGGGTCGGTGCTCGATTCGTGAGTCGCGTTTGACCGCTTCTCGCCGTGGAAGTTCACCGTCGGATTGCCGGGATCATCCGGTGGCGCGCTGTCGGGCGGCGGCACTCCCTTGCGACGGAAGCTCTTGTGGCCTGCCCACGCCTCGATCAGCGTGCCATCGACCGTAAAGTGCTCATCCGAAAGGAGATGGTTCTTCTTCGCCTGAGCGAGCACGCGCTCGAAGAAGGCCTTGGCGATCTCGCCCTCCAGCAGCCGATCGCGGTTCTTGGTGAAGACGGTGGGGACCCACACCGCATCGTCCATGCCAAGCCCGACAAACCAACGAAACAGGAGGTTGTAGTCCAGCTGCTCCATGAGCATGCGTTCACTGCGGATGGTGAAGAGAACCTGCAGGAGCAGAGCCCGCAGCAGCTTCTCCGGGGGAATCGACGGACGGCCCACCTTCGAGTACAGTGCCTCGAAATCCGGCGACAACTCCTCCAAGGCCGCATCCACCATCGCCCGCATGCGGCGCAAGGGGTGGGTCTTGGGCACCCGCTCTTCCAGGGAGACGTAGCTGAACATCCCGCCCTGCTGAAGGTCTGCTCCGCGCATCGGCCCAGGTTCCTCCTGGAGCCTTATTCTATGCCCGTTTGCCTGGGTTTTTCAGCAGCCTGCTATAGAATGGGCGAAGTTCCGCGAACTGTGGCAGTCTTCCAATTGCGGCTCCCTTTCGTGCGAGTGTGGCGACCTGCTCAAAGATCGATTCCTCGATTCCCAAGAATGTTGCACTGGCGATGTCCAGCCTGAAGGGGTCCTCGCGGCCAAGCAGGATCCGGCCATCCCTAAAGGTAAACGGAGTGGCTCCTTTCTCCCGGGCTCGGATAATAGCCTCCGACGAATCGCGTCCCAGCCAGAGGTGGAGTTTGAAACTCCCAGATAGTAGACGGAAAGCGAATCTCGTCTGGGACGAGAAATCCTTCAAGTAAGGCCGCGGCCAGTATGGGTTGCCTGAGTTTCATAGCAAGGCCACCATAGTGAATTGCCGTAACTCTGGCGGCCAATTGAGCAACGTCCCTCTCGTTCGCGTCGGAACTGCCGGGGCTGGATGGGTCCTCAGCGCTGATCTTGGATCTGATTGAGGCTCTCTGCGTCTCTGTGGCGAAGCGAGTCCCGACTATGAAGCCCTTTAAAGAAAAATGCCTTCCTGACAAGTCCCTGGCGGTGACCCGTCTAAACTGGTCCCGCCATCTTTCGAACTCGCGACTACCAAAGCTTATCGCGTCGTACCGACCCTTCGCCTCTGCAAGATAAACTTCTCCACCAGGAGTGGAGCAGAGGTAGTCTGGGATGTCTCCTGAAGTGAGCCTTTCGAGCCGCAGGTGTCCAAAGCTCGCTGGATCTGCCCAGGCGTTCATTACCCGCCCAGCGTGGGCGAAATATGCAACATTACAATGATCATGAAGGAACCAGCGGCAAAAGGCTTGGCCCAATTCTGTCGATCGGTGGCGGCGTGCAGCAGTGGAGGTACCGATTCCATCGCCCAAGAGCCTAAAGTGGCTGTCTCGTGCCAGGAATCTTAAGTACTCAAAGTTAGCTGGACTGGGATCTGGAGGCACCTGGCCGTAGGTGTCAAGATAGTAGTGATGGTAAAGGCTTGCAAGGTTCACCTCTACTTGAGATTGGACTGTGGCCGGATTGAGGGGATCCCGAAGTGACTCCGGAGGAGCGGAGAAGCGATTCAGCGCAACGTCGATAGTCTTCTGCATTGTTCACAGGCTACATGCCGCATGTTGACCGTTGCAATCCTTTTTTGAGGCTTGCATATGCGGATATGCGCAAGGGCGCGGTTGTGCCGAGCTACTTCCTGATGGTATCTCGTGTGGCCTGGAGTGGGATCCCTGGAGAGCGCGCATCGACCTGCCTGCTTAACTCTACTTTGTCAGTTCCCGGATGAGCTTGTCGCTGGCGGTGACGGGCCTGCATCTGACGGATCGACTCTTCGAGATCGAGGTCTCCCGCGGCATGACAGATGGCCAGCACTACGATCGGCAGCCTGGTGATTATTTCCAACACCACCATGCCCGTACCCGGGTCCAGCGCCGCCAGGCTCTCGTCGAGCACGACGACATCCGGCCGCTGAAGCAGCCCCCGCGCCAGGCAGACGCGGCTCGCCTCGCCGTCGCTGAGCTGCCAGCCGGCCTCGCCGATCCGCTCCTCGACGCCGCGCGGCAGCCGGGCTAGAAGCGAGCCCAGCCCGAGATCCCGGCACAAGGCCAATGCCTCCCCGATGTCCTCCGGCAGCGGCGGCCAGCGCCGGCCGCAGAGGAGATTGAAGGCGAGGCTCTCGGCGAAGAGGTGATTGGCGTGCAGCTGCGGCACCGCCACGATCCGGCGGCGCCACGCCCCGCGGCCCCAGCTCGCCGGGTCGAAGCCGCGCAGGAGCAGCAGTCCGCCGGGCGGCATCCGCCCCGAGGCGAGGAGGCCCGCCAGGGTGCTCTTGCCGGCCCCGGACGCACCGCTCAGCAGCACCCGGTCGCGCTCCCGGATCTCCAGCTCCAGGCCGGAGAACAGCGGCGCGCTGCGGCCGGCCAGGTGGGCGCTCACCTGCCTTGCCTCGAGCAGGAGACCCGGCCCGGCCGCGCGCATCCCGGCCCCGGCCG
>JASLEW010000880.1 GCA_030150965.1 Thermoanaerobaculia bacterium
TGGCCGCCGCGGTGGCGGCGGCGGCCGGCGGCCGCGGCGACGCGGCGCCGCTCGCCCTGCGCCAGATCTTTGCCCGGCTCGCCGCCAGCGACCTGGTCGTCTGCAACAGCAGCATGGTGCTGCACGCCGCCGCCGCCTTCGCCAAGCCGGCCGTCGTGCTCCTCGGTCCCGCCTTCCCCTCGGCCGCCCGGCACCAGGCACAGTGGGGCTACCCCGGCCTCTCCCGCAGCCTGGGCCGCGAGCCCGGCGGCCAGGACGGCCTCTGCACGCCGGCCGCGGCGCTCCATGAGGTGCGCGGCCAGCTGGCCGCGCTTGCCGGCCGCGGGTGATGGTACATTCGCGGCTTATGCAGGAGGCAGTTGCGGTGCCCGGCCGTCGCTGGTTTCAGCGGCTCCGCTGGGGGCGTATCGCCCTCCTGCTGCTCGGGCTGTGGGCCGCGGGCGAGGCGGCGCTGCGCCTGTGGGACCGCCTGCACGGCACCACCACCAGATCGCTCTACGACTTCGTGATCCCGGTCGGCACGCGCTTCAAGATGCGGCCGGACACCACGGTGACCGTGCCGGAGCGCTACGGCGACATCGTCTACCGCTTCAATCACCAGGGCTACCGCGACCACGACCACGACCCGGCGTGGCGCGGCCCGCGCCTGGTCTGGCTCGGCGACTCGGTGACCTTCGGGCTCGGCGTGGCCCAGGACCGCACCTACGCCGCGCGCATCGGCAGCCGGCTCGCCGCCGCCTCGCCTCCCTGGGACACGGCCAACCTGGCGATCTTCGCCTACGACACGCGGCACGAGCTGCTGACGTTCGAGCAGGACGGCATCCAGCTCCATCCCCGGGTGGTGGTGCTGGAATTCTTCATGAACGACTTCTCCATCTCCTCCGCCGCCGCGCCGCAGCCGCCGGACATCGGTTGGACGGACCGCCTGGCGGCGCTCAGGAACCGCCTGCTCTACAAGTCCGTGCTCTTCCTGCGCGCCCAGCAGCTGGTGCTCGGCGGCAGCTTCCGGCTGTTTCACGACCTGCGGCGCCGCCGCTTTCCCGGCAGCCTCAACAGCAGCGAGCCGGCGGCGGAGACCGCCAAGCTGACCGCGCACCCGGACGACGCCAGCCTGCCGACCTTCGCCGCCCTCGCCGCGCTCGCCCGCACCGTGCGCGAGCACGGCGCACGCTTCCTGGTCTTCATCTCGCCGGACGAGGCGCAGCTGTTCACCGACCGGTTCGATCTGATCAACCGGCGCGTCGGCGCCTTCTGCCGCCGGGCTGGCATCGCCGCCTTCGATCCGCTGCCGCTGCTGCGCGTCCGCGCCGACCGGACGCGCCTGTTCTACGACGGCGTCCACTACAGCGACTACGGGCACCAGGTGATGACCGGGCTGCTGCTCGGGGCGCTCCGGAGCGGCGGCTTCCTCGCGAGCCCCGCCGGTTGAGGTGCCGATGAGCGAAGCGCCAGGAGACGGCGGCACGGCGGCGGCCGGCGCGCGCCGGGCGGCCCCGGGGCCCCGGAGGGATCTCAAGGGCGTGGCGCGCGGTCTCCTCAGCGCGCTGCATCTGGACGGCCTGTACGCGCTATGGCACCGTGCCGCGCGGCTGGACCCGCGGCGGCTGCGGCTTGCCGCCCGCTTCCGGCGCTGGAACCGCGGCGCCCGGCAGGACGAGATCGTCGTCCGCCCCGGCCTGCGCCTGCGCATCGACCCGCGGTCGCGCGAGCCCTTCGAGTGGTTCTGCTTCCGCTCCGTCGAGATGGCGCGGGAGCTCGACGCCTTCGCCCGCGCCATGCCCTGCCGGCGGCGCTTCCTCGACATCGGCGCCTGCCACGGCATCTTCGCCCTCGCCTTCGCCCACGGACGTCCGGGGGTGCGGGCGGTGGCGGTCGAGCCGTCCGCGATCGCCCACGAGATCCTGGCGGCCAACATCGCCCTGGCCGGCCTGGGCAACATCGAGCCGCGGCAGGTCGCCTGCGGCGCCGCCGCCGGCAGCCTGCGGATGCGCCAGGTCTGGCACCACCTGGAGGCGGTGCCGGAGGAGGCCGCGGCGCCCGATGGAGCGGCTGGCGCCGCTGGCTCCGAGGCCTCTGCCAGCTCTGACGGCGCCGCTGGCGCTGACCGCTCCCACGGCGCTGCCGGCCCTGCCGGCGCCGGGATCGCCGCCGCGGCGGAGCCTGCCGCGGCGGCGGTGGCAGGCGCCGGCGGCACGCTGTTGGACGTGCCGATGCGCAGCGTCGACAACCTCTGCGCCGAGCTGGGCTTCCGGCCCGACCTGGTCAAGGTCGACGTCGAGGGCTACGAGCTGGGCGTGCTGCGCGGCGCCCGCGAGATCCTCGGCGCGCTCCAACCGCTGCTGTTCCTGGAGCTCCATCCCGATCACCTGCGCCGGCTGGGCCACTCGCCGCGCCAGGTGGTGGAGCTGCTCGCCGGCCTGGGCTACCGCTTCCGCGGCCTCGGCGGCGAGCCGCTGGACGGCGCCCGCGTCGCCGCGCTCTCCCGGGTCTCACGCATCGTCTGCGCCGTGCCGGGAAGGGGCGGCTGTGCCGCATGATCTCGCGGGCCTCACCTCGCCGGCCGCCCTCCCGGGGGACCTTCCGGCTCCCCAGAGTGAGAGTGAACGGCCGGCCTCGGGCCAGCGCCTGGCAGCGGGCGGACATGCCGCGGGGCGCGGCGCCGCCGCAGCCGGCGGCGCAGCTCGGTGAGCGCCAGGGCGGG
>JASLEW010000899.1 GCA_030150965.1 Thermoanaerobaculia bacterium
CGGGAGCGGCCGGCTGGCGGCGCTCCACCGCCTCGGCCTCGGCGCCGGCCTCCGGGAAGGCATGGGGCGCGGGCGGTGCCTGGGCCAGCCCGGCGTGGGTGCCGGAGAGGCCGGCGGGCATGCTCTGCGGGCCGCCCACCAGGCGGGCGACCTGGCTGGCCTGGGGATTGCGCTCGCAGGCCGCGGCCAGGAACCGCGCGGCCACCGCGGGACCGGCCGCCTCCTGGAGCTTGAGCGCGGCGTCGGTGATGAACCCGAGGTTGGTGCTGTCGATGGCGAGCGCCCGCTCGTAGACCTGCGCGGCCTCCTGCGGATGCCCGTGCTGAATCATCAGCTCGGCGATGACGCGGTACTCGCCCATCGCCTTGTCGATCAGCTGCTGCTGGTGGTAGAGCTCGGCGAGCTTGACGTGGTAGGTCGGGTTGTCCGGCTCCAGCTCGGCCATCTTCTGGTAGATGGCGATGGTCGAGGTGGCGTTCTCGTGCTTCTGGTAGTAGTCGGCCAGCACCTGGTACTGCGTGCGGGCCTCGGTGACCAGCCCCTGGCGGTGATACAGCTCGGCCAGGTTCTCGTAGACGTCCAGCCGCGTCGGGTCGAGCTTGATGATCTTCTTGTAGATGGCGATGGCCTTGACGAAAAAGCCCTCGCCCGCGTACTGCTCGGCGATCTGGTTGAAGAAGTCGACCGCCTCGTCGATGCGCTGGATGCGCGCGTAGAGGTCGCCGACCCGGTTCAGCGTGTTGATGTCGTTCGGATTCTCTTCGAGCAGCTTGCGGTACTCGCGGATCGCCGGTTCGATCTTGCCGCGCGCCACGTACTTCTCGGCGGTCTGCACCACCTGCTCGCGCTTGACCGCCATCAGGTCTCCGGGAGGCTCCGCCTGCCCTGGCGGCGCGGTGCGGTCCCACGCCGGGCGCCGCCGGCCGGCCGCGCACCGCGTCCGCGTCCCCGCCCGGCGGCCGCCGCCCGGCGCGGCAGCACGCGCTCGAAGGTGAGGCGGTGCTCGGGGCACGGACCGTAGAGGGCGAGGGCCTGCAGATGCTCGGGAACGGAGTACCCCTTGTGGGCGGCGAAGCCGTACTGGGGATACCGGCGGTCCAGCTCCACCATCAGCCGGTCACGCTCCACCTTCGCGATGATCGAAGCACATGCTACAGCGTAGCTGATCGCGTCGCCCCGCACCACCGGCAGGCAGGGAAAGGCGAGCCCCCTGAGCGGCACCGCATCCACCACCGCGCAGTCGGGCGGCGGCGCGAGGCCGGCCAGCGCCTGCACCATGGCCTGGCGGGAGGCCTCCAGGATGTTGATCCGGTCGATGACCGCGGCCGGGACGCTGGCCACCGTCAGCCCCAGGCAGCCACGGCGGATCGCCGCCGCCAGCCGCACCCGGTCGGGCGGCGGCACCAGCTTGCTGTCGTCCACGCCCGGAAACAGGCAGCGCCCGTCGAGCACCACCGCGGCGGCCACCACCGGGCCTGCCAGCGAGCCGCGCCCGGCCTCGTCGGTGCCGGCGATGCGGACAAAGCCGCATTGCGCCAGATGGTTCTCCAGCGAGCGCAGCAGGCGCAGGCGGTAGGCTTCCGCGAAGAGGTCGTGGAGGCCGGTCCGCGGCCTGCTGCCTGGAGGGTCTGCCGCAGCCCTGCTCACCGGTTTCCTAGGCGGTCGATGGCTCGTCGCGGCGCTCCTCGATGCGGGCCGCCTTGCCGCGCAGCGAGCGCAGGTAGTAGAGCTTGGCGCGCCGCACCTTGCCGTGCCGCACCACCTCGATGCGGTTGATCGACGGCGAGTGCAGCGGGAAGATGCGCTCGACGCCGATGCCGCCGGAGATCTTGCGCACGGTGAAGGTCTCGCGGGTGCCGCCGCCGCGCCGGCCGATCACCACGCCCTGGAAGACCTGGATGCGCTCCTTGTCGCCCTCGACCACCCGCACGTGGACGCGCACCGTGTCGCCGGCGCGGAAAGCCGGCTGCTCTTTATGAATGTAAAGGCTTTCCACCTGCTGCAGCTGATTCATCACCTCACCTCGTGGTCTCTAGCGTGGTCCAGGCGCGTGGTCGAAGCGCGTCGTCCTTGGATATCTTGGGACATCTTGGGGCGTCGCGAAAGCGCGCGTGGTCGGAATGCCGGCGCTCCCAATGGGTACGATCCGGCCATTATTGCCAAGTCCGCGGAGGGGCGCAAGCCAAGAGGTCCGGGCGCTTCTCGCGGGTGGCCCGCAGGGCCTGCTCGCGCCGCCAGCGGCGGATCGCCGCGTGATCTCCCGACAGCAGCACCTCCGGAACGCCGAGCCCCTCCACCTGCGGCGGCCGGGTGTAGTGCGGATGGTCGAGCAGGCCGTCGTGGAAGCTGTCCTGCGCCACCGACTCGGGAAGCCCCACCACCCCGGGCACCTGCCGCGATACCGCCTCGATCAGCACCATGGCCGGCAGCTCGCCGCCCGACAGCACGTAGTCGCCGATCGAGACCTCCTCGTCCACCACGGTCAGCCGCACCCGCTCGTCGATCCCCTCGTAACGGCCGCAGAGCAGCAGCAGCCGGCCGCGGCCGGCGAGCTGCCGCACCTTGGCGTCGTCGAGCCGGGTCCCCTGCGGCGACAGCAGCACCCGCCAGGCGGGCGGGCCGCCCGCGGCGGCCAGCGCCCGCACCGCCCGGATCCACGGCGGCGCCGTCATCACCATGCCGCCGCCGCCGCCGTAGGGCTCGTCGTCGACGCTCCTGTGGCGGTCCTCGGTGAAGCCCCGCAGGTCGTGGACCTCGACGCTCAGCAGACCGCGCTCGCGCGCCCGCCCCACCAGGCTGGTGGCGAGGAACGGCACGAAGAGCTCGGGGAAGATGGTCAGGACCTGGATGCGCATACTTCCAGCAACCCCGGCGGCAGCTCCACCTCGATCCGGCGCGCCGCCACGTCGACGCCGCGCAGGAAGCGCTTGACGAACGGCACCGGCACCTGGCGGCTGCCGTCCGACACCAGCAGCAGCACGCCGCCGCCGTCCTCGACCACCTCCACCACCTCGCCGAGGTCGTCGCCGCGCTGCACGCAGCGGCACCCCAGGAGCTCGTAATGGTAGTAGGTGCCGCGCGGCGCCGGCTCCGCCTGCGACCGCTCGATCTCCAGCCATCCCCCGCGCAGGGCGTCCGCCGCGTCGCGGTCGCCGATCCCGCCGAAGCTGAGGAGGACCGCCGCCGGACGCTCCCCGCCGCCGGAGGGCGCCGATGCCGCGCGCCGGGGACCGCTCCGCCGGCCGGCGGCGCCGGCGCGGCAGCCCTCGACGACCAGCGCCACGGGAGGACGGCCGCCGCGCATCAGCAGCAGCGAGCGCCCGGGAGCGAGGCGGTCCGGCACGTCGCTCAGCACCTCGACCAGCACCTCGCCACGCAGGCCATGGGGCCGCAGAACGCGGCCGACGGCGATGGTCTCCGCGAGCTCCGGGCCTTCCGGCCGTAGCGGAGATCCCGCGGCCTCCGGCGCCTTCCGCGCCTGCCGGAGGTTCGGCCGGGCCGTCGCGGGCTTTCGAGGGGTCCGAGGGTTCCGAGGCTCCCGAGCCTCCCGCGCGCCCGGGACGTCAGTCTTCGAGGATGTCGAGCTCATACCGCTCGCCACGCCGGTCACCCCGCGTCTCGAGCAGCGTGCGCATGGCGCGCGCGGTGCGCCCCTGGCGGCCGATCACCTTCCCCAGGTCGTCCGGCGCCACCTTCAGCTCCAGCACCGTGCCCCGGTCGCGCCGCCCGGCCGCGTGGATCTCCGACACCTCGACCGCGTCCGGGCTGTCCACCAGCAGACGGGCCAGCTCGCGCAGGTCGTCGGCCAGCTCAGGCACTCGGCTGCGCCTGCTCCACCAGCCGCTTGACGGTGGGCGACAGCTGCGCGCCGCGCGCCACCCAGTAGCGCACCCGCTCCGCGTCGAGCTCCACCTGCGCCGGATTGGCGGTGGGGTTGTAGTGTCCCAGCTCCTCCAGCGCCGAGGCGGTCGGAACGTTGCGCGAGTCCGAAACCACGACGCGGTAGAAGGGACTGTGCCGTGCGCCCATGCGGCGCAGACGGATCTTCAACATCGTCAGGACCTCAAGCTTTCTCGGTCAAGGATCGGCCCGCGAGCGAACGCTCCGCGCCGCAAAGGCGGGAAGTGTACCAGACCTCCTTGTCCGCGCTCAACCGGTTGCCGGCTCCGTTCAGCTCTTTCGGCGCCTCGGAGGGCACGGGAGGCCCGGCGCCGGCACGTCGGCAGAGCGGAGCCGCCCTCGTGGCCCCGGCCGCCGGACAGATAGACGGCCGGGGTATCGCGGCCCGAACCTTGCAACCCAGAGGCAGCGGGGGCAGTACCCCCCGCTCCGCGGCTCTGGTTGCCGCGAAGCAGCTGTAAAGGAGGTTCGTGATGCGTAAGCACCTACTGCGGCTCGGCGGTATCCTGCTGGTCGCCGGATCGCTGATCGGAATCCTGCCGGCGCGGCAGGCTGATGCGCAGGCATCCTGCGCCTGCTTCACCCTCTGCGTGGTCGGCAAGCATTGCTGCCCCGTCGTGGTGAACGGCAACTGCACCAACGAATGCCTGCCGAACGGGACGGCCTGCCCGCCCCAATGACCGGACAGGTGACCCTCATTCCTTGAGAACCCGGGCGGCTGCTCCGCGCCAGCGGGCAGCCGCCCTCCTTCCATCCACAATCGGCCAGAGCTCCCAAAGCACGCCATGCGGCGCCGGCCCCTGCGGGACCGCCCGCCGCAGCTCGAGCTTCGTTCGCTCGGTTCGCCGCGCCTTGCGTCGCTCGGACGTCCGGGGTGCCGGCGCTACATGCCGCCCATGCTGCCCATGGCCTTGCGCAGCCACTTCCCCTGGACGCCCTTGAACATCTTCTGCATGCTGCGGTACTGCTTGATCAGGCGGTTGATCTCCTGCACCGAGGTGCCGGAGCCCTGGGCCACCCGCTTCTTGCGGCTGCCGTTGAGCACGTCGGGACGGCGGCGCTCCTGCGGCGTCATCGAGTTGATGATCGCCTCGATCCGCTTGAGCCCGCTCTCGTCCACGTTGGCGGCGTCCAGCCCGCGCAGCGGCCCGACCTTGGGCAGCATCTCCAGCATCTGGGTGAGCGGCCCCATCCGCCGCAGCTGGCGCAGCTGATCGCGCAGGTCCTCGAGCGTGAACTGCTGGTGCGCGAGGCGCTGCGCGAGGCGCGTGGCCTCCTCGCGGTCGAGCCCGCGCTCCGCCTTCTCGATCAGCGACAGCACGTCGCCCATCCCGATCATCCGCGAGGCCATGCGCTCGGGATGGAAGAGCTCCAGATCGTCGGCCTTCTCGCCGACGCCGGCAAAGCGGATCGGCACCTGCGCCACGGTGCGGATCGACAGCGCCGCGCCGCCGCGCGAATCGCCGTCGAGCTTGGTGAGGACGACCCCGGTCAGCTTGAGCGCCTGGGCGAACTGCTCGGCGCTGCGCACCGCGTCCTGGCCGGTCATCGCGTCGGCCACGAACAGCGTCTCGTCCGGGCCGAGCTGCGCCGCGAGCGCCGAGAGCTCCTGCATCAGCGCCTCGTCCACGTGGAGACGCCCGGCGGTGTCCACGATGACCACGTCGTGTCCGCGCTCGCGCGCCACCTGCACGCCGCGGGCGGCCAGCCGCAGCACCGTCTCGCCCGCCTCGGGCGCCACCACCGGCACCTCCACTCCGCGCCCCACCTGCTGCAGCTGCTCGACCGCCGCGGCGCGCTGGAGGTCGCCGGCCACCAGCAGCGGATGCTTGCCGCGCCCCTTGAGCCGGCGGGCGAGCTTGCCCGCGGTCGTGGTCTTGCCGGAGCCCTGGAGGCCGCAGAGCAGCACCACCGCCGGGCGCCCCTCCAGGCGCAGCTCCGTCCCCTCCTCGCCGAGCAGCGCCGTCAGCTCGTCGCGCACCACCTTGATGACCTGCTGCGCCGGCGTCAGGCTCTCCATCACCTCGGCGCCGAGCGCCCGCTCGCGCACCCGCTCGACGAACGGCTTGACCACGCGGATCTGGACGTCCGCCTCGAGCAGCACCAGGCGGATCTGGCGCATCGCCGCCTGCAGCGCCTCGGGCGTGATCTTGCCCTCGCCGCGCAGCTGGTGGAAAACGTCCTGGAGCTTGCTCTGCAGACCGTCGAACATCGCGCCGCGGATGCTACCATCAACCGCCGCCGCGGGCTCCCGCTCCCACGGTATCGAGCCCCATGAGAGCGCACCGCTTCCGCACCCTTCTCGCCCTCGGCGCCGCCGCCGTCGCCCTGGTCTGCATCGATGCCTGCTGGCTGGAGACGCGGGTGCTGCTGTTCCCGGAGCGCGTGCACCTGCACCTGGTCCCGCCGCCGCTGCGCCTCGTCCACCTCTCCGACCTGCACATCTCCGGCGACCTGCCGCTCTACCACCGGCTGCTGCGGCGGATCGCGGCGGCGCGGCCGGACTTCGTCGCCGTCACCGGCGACTTCATCCATGACGTGCCGGACCCGGAGGAGCAGGCGCGCCACACGGCGGCCGCGGCGGCCTTCGTCTCGCAGCTGCGCCACCTGCTGCCGGGCACCCCGGTCTACGGCGTCCAGGGGCACAGCGAGTACCAGGGAGAGGTCGTGGTGGCGCTCGGCAGGGCCGGCCTCACCTGGCTCTCCGACGAGGGCCGGCGGATCGGCCCGGGCGGCTCCCTGCTGCTGCTCGGGCTGAACCAGCAGGTGGGGGTGGACCGCCTGGCGCTCTCCGGACGCTCCCCCTTCCGCACCGTGCGCCTCGCGGGCCAGTGGGTCCACGCCGCCCGCCTGGGCGCGCCGCAGCGCAACTTCTACCGTCACTACGACCCCGCTCCGGCGGGCCTGACCGACGAGAGCGGGCCGCTCGCCTGGAGCGGCTACGACACCCTGGCCGACGTGCGCATCGACCGCGAGAGCGCCGGCGCCGGCATCCAGGCGCACAGCCGTTTCGTGCTCGGCGAGGACCGCATGATCCGCCTGCGCCGGCTGAGCCGCGCCGACGACGGCACCGGCACCTTCTGCCTGATGGAGCACGGCGCGGCGTTCACCGGCGGCGCCGCCGACCACCTCGACACCGGCGTCGATCCGGTGCCCGGGCGGTGGTACCGCCTGCGCCTGCGCACCCGGGTGGTCCCCGGCGCGGTGCGCGTCCAGGCCCGTGCCTGGCCGGCCGACGAGGCCGAGCCCGCCGCCTGGCAGGCGTGGGCCGAGGACCGCTCGCCCGAGCGGGTCGCCGCGGGCACGGCGGGGCTGTGGGCCTGGGGCGGCGGCACGGTGCTCTACCGCAACTTCCAGGTCGTGGACGCCGCCGGCAACATCCTGCTCGCCGCGCCGGCGGGCTCCGCGCACCCGCCGCGCGGCTTCCGCGACGAGGCGCGCGACACCCGCCTCGGCCTGGCGCTCGCCCGCAGCCCGGAGGTGCCTGCCGGCACGCCGACCGTCGTGCTGTCGCACACCCCGGACGTGGTGCTCGAGGCCTCGCAGCGCGGCATCGACGTGGTCCTCGCCGGCCACACCCACGGCGGCCAGGTCCGCCTGCCGTTGCTCGGCGCGCTCACCACCCGCTCGTCGCTCGGCCCCTTCTTCGACCGCGGCGTCTTCTCCTTCGCCGCCCCCAACGACCGCGGCATCACCACGCTGTTCATCAACTCGGGGATCGGCACCTCGCTCCTGCCGGTGCGCTTCCTCTGCCCGCCGCGCTACGCGGTGATCGATCTCGGCCTGTAGGTTTACCAAGAAGAGGACCCGCCTGCCCGGTCCGGCGGGGAAGGGGGCGCCACGCCGACCTTCATGGCTGATGGTCGCCCCTGCCCGATGGGCGACTACTTTGTCCGGCGACCGGCGCTCCACACCAGCCAGGCGGGCACCAGGGTGATGGCGACCAGGGCGGTGAAGAAGGCGCCGAGGATGGCGACCTTGCCGGTCGAGCGCAGCCCGGGGTAGTGGGAGAAGATGATCGAGCCGAAGCCGACGATGGTGCACAGGGCGGCGGCGGCCACCGCCTTGCCGGTCTCGCGCAGGCCGGCGCCGAAGGCTTCGCCGGAGGCGCCGCGCACCTCGTCGTGGCGGTGCATGATGTAGATCCCGTAGTCGGTGCCGATGCCGATGATCATGGTGGTGACGAAGATGTTGATGAAGTTCATCTGCACGCCGAGCGCCGCCATGCCGCCGACCATCCAGACGATGCCGACGAGCAGCGGCACCAGCGCCAGCACCACCGCCCGCAGCCGGCGGAAATCGATCCACAGGATGGCGGCGACCAGCGCCAGGCCGAGCAGGCCGGCGATCCAGGCGTCGCGCACCACCACCTTGCGGATGCGCTGATTGATCACGTTGATGCCGGCCAGCTCGGCGTGCGGCCCGAGCGACGCGGCGAGGCGCGCCACCGCCGGCGGCACCTCCCGCCGCCACCGGTTGTCGGGCGGCGGGGTGAGGTAGACCGCCGCCCGGTAGCCCCACGGCTTCCGCTTGAGGAACCGGTCGAGCAGCAGCTCGGTCTGCGGCTGGCGGGCGAAGTCCGCCAGGCCGATCGGCCGGTCGAGCGCCAGCGCCTGCTGCAGCAGGTCGAGGCCCTGGGCGAAGGGCTCCGGCCGCAGCCCCTCCTGGCCGATCGCCGCGGCAAACCGCGCGCGGATGCGCCCCATGTCGAGCCCACCGGAGCGCTCGCGCGCCAGCCACTCCAGCACCTGGCGCTGCCGCTCGCGCGGCGGGATCAGCGAGGACGGGGAGCTCTCGCCCTGGAGCTCGCCGCGCCGGATCAGCTCGCGCGCCCCCTCGGAGGCGCGCTCGGAGAGCGCCAGCACCTCGTCGAGCGAGCTGCCGGAGAGCGTCAGCATCATGGCATCGAAGCCCGAGCCGAAGCGCCGCGCCACCTCGGTGCTCACCCGCGAGCCGCGGTTCTCGCTCGGCCGCATGCTCGCCATGCTCTCGTCGAACTGCAGGTGCCGCGCCGCGAGCAGCGCCGCCACGGTGAGCGCCGCCGCCGCCGCCATCGCCGCCACCGGCCGGCGCATGCACCAGGCGGTCAGCCGCCGGGTGCCGAAGCTGTGCAGGAAGAGCCGCGGCGCGGTGCGGCGCCGCTGGTGGTGGTCGGCGTTCCAGGCCAGCATCGCCGGCAGCAGCAGCAGCACCGCCACCATGCAGAGGAGGATGCCGGTGCCGGTCAGCAGCCCCATCTGGCGCAGGCCGGTGAACTCGGTGAAGGTGAAGGCGTAGAAGGTGGCGGCGGTGGTGACGGCGCCGGCGATGACGGCGCCGCCGGTGGCGGTGCTCATCGTCAGCAGCGCCGCCTCCACGTCGCTGCCGCGCTGCCGTTCCTCGACGTAGCGGCCGTAGGAGACGATCACGAAATCGATCCCCAGGCCGATCAGCAGCGCGGCGCAGATGCTGGTGGCCGACGACAGGGTGCCGAACGCCACCGCGGCGAAGCCGAAGGTGAGCGTGAGGCCGGTGAGCAGCGGCACGAAGGCGTAGATCACCGCGCCGGCGCGGCGGAAGGTGAACAGGAACAGGGCGAACACCGCCAGCGCCGAGGTGACGATGTTGACGAACATGTCATGGCGGATGAGCGAGGCGTCGCTGAGCGCGTTGAGGTAGGGCCCGCCGACGTCCACCGCCGGCCGTGTCGGCCCCCCCGGCCCGGCCGATCCAATCGTCGCGTTCCACCGGCCGAGCGCCGCGGCGACGATGGCGTCCACCTTGGGGATGAGGCGCTCGTCGAACGGGATGTCCTGCGCCGGCCGGCGCGGCTCCGCCAGCACCAGGAGCAGGCGGTGGTCGCGCGACAGGTAGTAGCCGCTCGACCAGTCCACCTTGAGCGAGCTGCGCGAGCTGTCGACGTGGCCGAGGAAGAGATCGGCTAGGCCGAGGGGATCGAGCTTCGCCATCTCCTTGACCGCGGGCCCCTGGGGCGCCGTGAGCTCGCGCCGCAGCTCGCTCACCCGGCGGCGGATGCCCTCGTCGCTCAGCCGGGCCAAAAGCTGGCGCTGGCCGGCGGCGTCGAGGAAGAGGGCCGACTTGGGAAAGAAGGTGGCCAGCAGCTCCTCGGGATTGCCGAGCCGGTGCTGCACGGTCTTGATCTCGGGCAGGCGGGCGAGCTGCGCCGCCACCTCGTCGGCCAGCCCCTCGTAGGGCTCGGGCACCGCCCCCGCGGGCAGCTCGACCACCACCATCAGGTAGGTGTTGCTGCCGAAGTCGCGCAGCATCTCCAGGTAGGAGCGGATGGCCGGATCGTGGCGCGGCAGCAGGTTGAGGATGTCGGTGTCGAGCGACAGGCGGGAGATGGCGGCGCCGGCGAGCGCGAGCAGCACGGCGAAGAGCGCGAAGATGGCCCGGTACCGCCGGCGCGCCAGGCGCGCCAGGCTGGCGAGCAGGCGGCTCACCGCGGCTGGCTCCGCGGCGGCTCGGCGAGCTGGCCGGCCACCACGTAGCGGCCAAAGCGGACGAAGTACTCGACGCCGGAGTAGACCGACACCGCCACCGCGGCCCACAGCGAGATCGGCGACACGTGCCGCAGCTCACCGGGCAGCTGGTTGTGGATGATGAGCGAGGCGACGGCGATGATGTGCACCGCGGTCTTGACCTTGCCCGAGATGCCGGCGGGGATCACCAGGTTCTCGGCGGCGGCAAAGCTGCGCAGGGCGCTGACCGCGAACTCGCGCGCCACGATGACCACCACCATCCAGGCGGAGGCCAGCCCCATCTCGACCAGGGAGATGAACGCCGCCGACATCAGGATCTTGTCGGCGGCCGGGTCGAGCAGGGTGCCCAGCCGGGTGACCTGGCTGCGCCGCCGCGCCAGGTAGCCGTCGAAGAAGTCCATGAGGGCGGCGAGCAGGAAGAGCCCCAGCCCCCACCACTCCTTGTCCTCGAACTTGGTCAGCAGCACCACCACCAGGGGCGGAACGAGGAGGATGCGGCAGATCGATAGCAGGTTGGGGAGATTGAGCATCGCCGGGCAGGCACGGAGGGCCAGCCGGCATTCTATGCCAGGCACCGGGGCCACCCGCCCAAAGCCGCGGCGATCGCGGCGATCGTTGCGGTGGCTCGGCGGCGAGGGAGCAAACCGCGCCACCACCACCGGTGGCGGGACGAGGGAAGGCGCGGCGACGGCGGGACGAGAGGCGCGGCTAGCGGAGGCCGGCGACGGCGGTGGTCACCAGCAGGCGGCCGCTGCTGCCGCGGGTGACGTAGGGCGCCGGGCGGCGCCCCGTGCGCTCGGCGGCGCTGGCGGAGGGGGCGGCACCCCGGAAGAGGCTCATCACCCGGCGCACGTAGTCGATCGTGTCCGGGAAGGGGGGCACGCCGCGGTGGCGCTCGACCGCGCCCGGGCCGGCATTGTAGGCCGCCAGCGCCATCTCCAGGCTGGCCGGGAAGGTGTCGATCATCTGCCGCAGGTAGGTGGTGCCGCCGCGCAGGTTCTCGTCGGCGTCGTAGGGGTCGCGCACCGCGAGCTCGCTCGCCGTCTCGGGCATGAGCTGCATCAGGCCGATGGCGCCCTTGTTGGAGCGCGCGCGCTGGTTGTAGCCGGACTCGACCTGGATGACCGCCCGCACCAGGCGCGGGTCGAGGTTGCTGGCGCTGGCATGGCGCTCGATCAGCGGTTCGAGCGCCGCGCCCGGCAGGCCGGGCAGGTCCGGCACCGGCAGGAGCCGGCCGGAGAAGCGCCGCGCATACTGCGCCAGGGTCTCGTTGAAGATGATCTTGCGGCCAGCGGCACCGAGCCCGATCTTCACCGGTTGGACCGGCTGGGAGCCGGCGGCCGCGGCGCCGAGGTGCAGGCGCGAAGGGGAGATCTCGAGGCGCGACGAGCCGGAGGGCGCGGAGGCCGCCGCCTCCTCGGCCGGCGCGGGGGCCGCGGCCAGCGCCGAGTGCAGACCCAGGCCGAGGACCAGGCCGGTCAGGCAACCACCGCGAAGCACGCCAAGCAGCGACACCAGCGACGCCTTCACCACCAGGAACTCCTAAAAAAGGAACCCGATCCTAGCCCGGAAAAGTCGCCGGCACAAGGGGACGACGGGAAGGGTGCTGTCCTATCGGCCACCACTACCGGTGGGGCCGGAGGACCTGCCTCGGCCGTCGGGAGGCCGCCGGCCGCGGCCCGCGTCACCGGCTCAGGCGCGGCTGTCCCAGAGGATGTCGCCGACGCCCTTCGCCCGGTTCTCGTAGCGGGCCATCACGAACAGCAGGTCGGACAGCCGGTTGACGTAGGGGAGGACGTGGGGGCCGATCGCCTCCTCGCGGGCGAGGGTCACCAGCAACCGCTCGGCGCGGCGGCAGACGGTGCGCGCGACGTGGAGCTGGGCGGCGGCCGGACTGCCGCCGGGCAGGATGAAGTTGGCGAGCGGCCCCACCTCGGCGGTCAGCTCGTCGAGCAGCGCTTCGAGCGCATCGACGTGACGCTGCTCGACCACCGGCACCTTGAGGCGCACCTTGTCCTCCTCGCGCACGCAGAGGTCGGAGCCCAGGTGGAACAGCTCGTTCTGGATGCGGCGCAGCGGCGCCAGGAGCCGCTCGTCGAGGCCGCCGGCGAGCGCCACGCCGAGGCCCGAGCTGAGCTCGTCGATGGTGCCGTAGGCGGCGATGCGCGCCGCGTCCTTGGGCACGCGCTGCCCGCCGCCCAGGCCGGTCGAGCCGTCGTCGCCGGTGCGGGTGTAGACGCGGGTGATGCGAGGCATGGGCGCTCCGCCTTTCGTCGAGCCGCGCGGGCCGGGTGGGCGCCGTCAGCGCGCCACGGCGCCGGCGGGGGCCGTCAGGTTGGCGGCGGAGCGGCGCAGCAGCTGCCAGAGGCCGTCGAGATGCCGGCGGGTGGTGCGCAGGTTGCCGATCGCCACCCGCAGCGTGACGCGTCCGTCGAGCACCGTGTGCGACAGGAAGAACGGCCCGGCGGCGTTGACCGCCGCCATCAGCCGCTCGTTGAGCCGGTCCTGGTCGGCGCCGCCGCCGTCCGCCGCCGCCGCGGCCGGGCGCTCCTCCAGGCGGGCGCGGAAGCAGACGACGCTGAACGGCACCGGCGCCGCCAGCTCGAAGGCCGGGTCGGCCTCGATGCGGGCCGCCAGCTCGCGCGCCATCGCGCAGTGCTCCCGCACCCGGTCGCGCAGGCCGGCGGCGCCGAAGGCGCGGATGACCATCCAGAGCTTGAGCGCGCGGAAGCGGCGGCCGAGCTGAAAGCCGAGGTCCATCAGGTTGGTGGCCTGCGCCTCGTCGGTGCGCAGGTACTCCGGCACCAGGGAGAAGGCGCCGCGCAGGTTGTCCAGGTCGCGCACCCAGAGCACCGAGCAATCGACCGGCGTGAACAGCCACTTGTGGGGATTGATCACGATCGAGTCGGCGCGCTCCATGCCGCGCAGCAGCGCCCGCAGCTCGGGACAGATCGCGGCGGCGCCGGCATACGAGGCGTCGACGTGCAGCCACAGGCCCTGCTCGGCGCAGAGGTCGGCGATCTCGGGCAGGGGATCGACGCTGGTGCTCGAGGTGGTGCCGGCGGTGGCCACCACCGCGAGCGGGCGGCGCCCGGCGGCGCGGTCCTCGGCGATGGCCGCCGCCAGCGCCGCGGGCGACATGCGGAAGGCGGCGTCGCTCGCCACCCGCCGCATCTGCTCCTGGCCCAGTCCGAGCACGATCACCGCCTTGTCCACCGAGGAGTGGGCCTGGTCGCTCGCGTAGACGGTGAGCGGCGGCACCTCGGGGCGGCCCGCGAGGCCCCGCACACGCGCGTCCAGCCCCGGCAGGTGATGGCGCGCCGCCGCCAGCGCCACCAGGGTGCCGGTCGAGGCGGTGTCGTTGATGTGGCCGCGGAAATGCGGCGGCAGGTCGAGCATCTGCCGCAGCCAGTCGCAAACCCGCTCCTCCAGCTCGGTGGCGGCGGGCGAGGTGCGCCAGAGCATGGCGTTGACGTTGAGGCCGGCGGCCAGCGCCTCGCCGACGATGCCGGGCGCCGAGCCGGTGATCGCGAAGTAGGCCAGGAACCCGGGGTGATTCCAGTGCGTGACGTTGGGCTCGATCAGGCGCTGATAGTCGTCGAGGAGCGCGGCCAGCGGCTCGGGCCGTTCCGGCGGCGCCGCGGGGAGCGCCGCCGCCACCTCCCCCGGCGCCACCGGCGGCAGCACCGGGCGGTCGCCGACACCCTCCAGGTAGTCGGCCAGGAGGTCGGCGACCCGGTGCATGGCGGCGCGGAACTCGGACGTCGGGAGGTCCTGGCTCATGGCGCGCATTCTTGCATCAGGCGGGAGCCGGGTCCATCGGACGGTCTTTCAGGTCCCGCGGGCGCCAGACGGCGGCGGCCGGCGAGGGAGCGCGCCCTGCGCCCTCCCCTGCCGGCCGCCGGAACGGACCGCTGAGGCCGGGATCAGCCCTGGCTCTTGCGCTTCAGCTCCTCGTCGATGACCTTGGAGAGGTCGTCGGCCGACACCACGCCGGAGATGAAACGGCCGTTGACGAACATGGACGGCGTGCCGTTGACGCCCGCCTTGTTGCCCGCCCGCATGTCGGCCTGCACCGCCGGCGTCTCCTTGCCCGAGTCGAGGCAGGAGTTGAAGGCGCCGGCGTCGATGCCCGGGATCGCCGCGGCCTTCGCCTTCAGGCCGTCCACCGCGAGCCCCGACTGGTCCTTGAACATCGCGTCGTGCATCGCCCAGAACTTGCCCTGCTCGTTGGCGCACAGCGACGCCTCGGCGGCCTTGGCGGCGTTGGGGTGCATGGGCAGCGGGAACTGGCGGAACACCAGCCGCACCTTGTCGCCGTACTTGCTGACCACCTGCTCCAGGGTGGGGGTGATGCGCGAGCAGAAGGGGCACTGGAAATCGGAGAACTCGACGATCGTGACCGGCGCCGAGACCGGGCCGCGGGCCGGGAAGCCCGCCGCCGCCACGTCCACGCGCAGCGGCTCGAACAGGTAGTCCACCTTGTACTTCGCCTCCAGCGTCTGCATGTACTTCTCGCGCGCCTCCTGCTGGCCGGTCTGCTGGAGGTAGGTCTTGATCTGCGGGATCAGGCTCTCCTTGGGGCGCGGCGGCATCTGCGCCTTGTTCTTCTCGTAGAACGCCTCGGCATCGGCGTCCGTGACCTCGTTCGGCTTGATCTCGGCCAGGATCTGCTCCTTGGTCACCTTGCGCGCCGCCGCCTCGGCGGCAAGCAGGCGGTCCTGCACGATCTTCTTGAGCTGCGCCTCGGTGATCTCGTGCCGCCGCTGCTGGTACTCGCGGTCGAGCTGGTCGTACTGATCGGCGGCCTCGCTCTTCACCTCGGCCGCGGTGACCGGCTGACCGTTGACGCGGGCGAGCACCGCCGTCGCGTCGTCCTTGCCCATCCCAGCGTTGCCGGCCCTGGCGCCGTTCTTGTCCTGGGCCGAGCACGCCGGCAGGAAGCTCCCGAGGGCCAGCACCAGGGCCAGCACGCTCGGGATCATCTGCCGCGAGGCGGCCCGCTTCTGATCCACTGCATCCATGTTCGTCACTCCTTTTTCCCTTGAGCTTGAGATGAGGCAATCCTTCACAGCCGCCCGGCGGCGCGGCAGGGCATTTTAGCACACGACCGCCGGCAGCCTTGCAGGCTCCGATGTCATCCTTATACGAAGGTGCCGGCCGGAGCGTCCAGGGAGCCGGCAGCTGGATGAGGACCCGCCTGCCCGGTTCGGCCCGGCAGCGCCTTCGGAGCTCAGGCGTGTCGCGCGGCTATCGGATCGCCCCCCCATCCCCCAACCCCTTCCCACACCACGCCCATCTTCATGGCTCGGGTCGGCCGGGCCGCCGCCGCGCCGGCGCTCAGCCGCCGCGCCGTGCTCCCGGCGGCGCCTGCGCGGACGCGCTCGCCGCGAGGTGGCGCGCGACCAGCCCCTCCAGGATGCGCTCCGCGCCGATGCCGCGCAGGCGCATCGCCGGCCCGGTGAGGAGCGCCTCGGCGAGCGCCAGGCGGACGGCGCGCGGCCCGGACGGCCGTCCCTGGGCGGCGGGCGAGCCGGCAGGACGGGCGGGCGGCAGCGAGCGAAGCACCGACGCCGCCGCCGCCGCCCACGGGCGGCCGGCGCGGGGATCGTCCCAGGTGCCGCCGGCCTCGCCCAGCGCTTCGGCGGCGCGCAGAAGATAGAGGGCGGACCCGGTCTCGGCGTAGATGCCGGCGGCGGCGGCGAAGGCGCGGGACGCCGCGTCGACGCGCTCGTCGTCGAGCGCCGCCGCCGGGCCGAGGAAGACGGCCAGGGAGCGGCTGCGCAGGGTGGGCAGCAGGTCGAGCCGCGCCGGGGCCAGCAGCAGGAAATGCCGCGGCGCCGAGACGTGCGGCTCCTCCAGGCCCTTGAGCAGGGCGTTGGCGGCCTCGCCGGTGAGGCTCTCGGCGCTGGCGACGACGAACACCTGCCCGCGCGCCTCGAAGGGCGACACCTGCGCCGCGCGGATCAGCTGGCGCGTGGCCTCGACCGAGGTCGAGGTCTTGAGGTCGCGTTCCAGGACCTGGAAATCGGGGTGGAAGGGCGCTTCGTCCTGGCCCGCCGTGGAGCGCCCGGCGCGGCCGGCGCCCGCGGCCCGCCTGGCGCGCTCGGCACCCGGGGAGCCGGCGGACCGCTCGGCCGGGCCGGTC
>JASLEW010000079.1 GCA_030150965.1 Thermoanaerobaculia bacterium
GGGGAGCCCGAACACCTCGACGGCGAGCTGGTCTCGGCCGGCTACTTCCAGGTCCTCGGCGTCGGGCCGGCGGCCGGGCGGGTCTTCACCGCCGAGGAGGACAGCGCCGGGGACCCGCGCTACGTCGCCGTCCTCGGCCACGACCTCTGGTGCCGCCGCTTCGGCTGCGACCCGGCGGTGGTGGGACGCCAGATCCGCCTCGACGGCCGCGCCTATCAGGTGGTCGGCGTGATGCCCGCCGGTTTCCGCGGCGCGACCGACAGCGCCCAGCTGTGGACCCCGGTGGGCACCGCCGGCCAGGTCCTGGCGCGCCACTACGTCGACAACCGACGCTTCCGCTGGCTCGCCGCGCTGGGCCGCCTGCGGCCGGGGCGGACCGTGGCCGGCGCCCAGGCGGCCCTCGACGTCACGGCCGCCGCGCTGGCGCAGGAGCACCCAGCCACCAACCAGGGCATCGGCGCCCGGGTCACGCCGCTCCAGGAGGCGTGGACCGGCGATCTGCGCCTCTCGCTGCTGGTCCTGCTGGCGGCCGCCGTGCTCGTCCTGCTCATCGCCTGCGTCAACGTGGCCAGCCTCCTGCTCTCCAGGGCGCTGGAGCGGCGGCGGGAGATCTCGGTGCGCAGCGCCCTCGGCGCCGGGCGGCGCCGGCTGGCGCGCCAGCTGCTCACCGAGAGCCTGGTCCTCTCGGCCCTGGGCTGCGCCCTGGGCTTGGCCGTCGCCGCGGCGACCGTGCGCCTCCTGGCGACGAGCAGCGCCGCCGGGCTGCGCAGCTTCGTGCACGTCGGCCTCGACCCGCTGGTCACCGGCGTCGCCCTCGCCACCTCCCTGGCCTGCGGCCTCGGCCTGGGGCTGGTGCCCCTCGGCGTGGCCCTGCACGACGATCTCGCGGCCCTGCTGCGGGAGGGGGAGCGGGGCTCGCCCCGGCAGCGCTTCCAGGGCGCCCTGGTCGTCGCCGAGGTCGCCCTGGCCCTGGCTCTCCTCACCGGCGCGGGCCTGGCGGTGCGCGACTTCCAGCGGCTCAACGGCCGCGGCCTCGGCTTCCGCACCGGCCTGCTGACGCTGCGGCTCGACCTCAAGGGGCCGGCCTACGGCCAGGACGCGGCGGTCGCGGTGCTGGTCCGCCGGATCCTCGATGGCGTCGGCGGCCTCGCCGGCGTCCGCTCGGTGGCGCTGGCCGGGCCGGGCGTGCCGACCGACGGCTGGAGCGGCGCGGGCTTCACCGTCGAGGACCGGCGCGATCCTGCCGAGGACGGAGCGTTCACCCTGGGGGTCCACCACGTCAGCCCCGGCTATTTCGCCACCCTGGGCATCCCGATCCTCAGGGGGCGCGATCTCCTGGCGCAGGACGACGCCAGGGTGATGCCGTACTCGGTCGTGGTCAGCGATGCCGTGGCCCGGCGACTGTGGCCCGGCGAGAGTGCGGTCGGCCGGAGGTTGAAGATGGGGCGGCGCGACGGCCCCTTCCCCTGGTTCGTGGTCGTCGGCGTTGCCGGCGACGCCCGCCAGCGCGGCCTGGCGGCGGTCGCGGACGCGCCGGGCACCGAGGACCTCTATTTCGCGGTGCTGCAGTTCCCGCCCAAGGTCCCGCCGGTGCTCAACATCCTGGTGCGCCCGGCCGCGGGCGTCGGCCCGGAGGCGCTGGCCGCGCCGGTGCGCCGGGCCGTCCGGGCCATCGATCCGGAGCTGCCGCTCTACGACGTGGCCACCCTGGAGGAGCGCCTGGCCGGCCAGGTCGCGGGCCCGCGCCTGCTGGTTGAGCTCATGGGCCTGTTCTCGCTGCTCGCCCTGAGCCTGGCCGCCCTCGGCATCTACGGCCTGATCACCAACGCCGTGGTGCGGCGCACCCGGGAGGTCGGCATCCGGATCGCCCTGGGGGCCGACCGGCATGGCGTCATCGGCTGGCTGGTGCGCCAGGGGACGGCGCTGGCCGGCCTGGGTGTCGCGATCGGTCTCGCGGCCTCGCTGCTGCTTGCCCGGCTACTGCGCGCCTACCTGCACGGCGTCGAGACCATCGACCCGCTGACCTTCGCCGCCACCGCGCTCCTGCTGCTGGGGACCGGGGTGCTGGCGAGCTACGCCGCGGCGCGCCGGGCCTCGGGCATCGAGCCGTCCGCCGCCCTGCGCAGCGAGTGAGCCTGCGCATGCCGATCCTGGCAACCCTGAAACCGGACCGGCGGCCCGCTCGCGGCGCCGGCTCCGGGCGAGGAACCACGATGCGACCGATGCGACCGATGCGACCCATGCGACCGAGACGGGCCAGGCGACCGGAACTTCCCATGCGGTCGGTGCGAACCTGGCCCCTCCTCGGCGCGGCGCTCGCCGCGCTCGGCGCCGCCGTGTCGCTGGCCGGCGCGCCCTCCCCGGTCCCCCCGGCGGTTCCCCAGGTCTGGGACGAGGCGGCCCTGCGCGCCCTCGAGGTGCCGCTGGTCAATCCCGAGCGGTCGGCCCGCTACCAGGTCGGCGCCGACTTCTACTACCGCATCCCGCCGCGGCCGATCTACAGGAGCTATCCCGTGTACGCGCCGGACCGCGAGCCGCCCGGCTACCTGGACTGGCTGAGGAAGCAGGAGCCGGAGATCGCCTTCGATCCCGCGAAGCTCAGGACCGAGGACGACTGGGCGCGGGCCGGGGAGGCCGTCTTCTACCAGCCGCTCTTCTACTACGCCCAGGGCCTCGTCGACCTCTACCACGACCGCGAGTGGCTGCAGGAGGTCCAGATTCCCGTCGCCCGGGACGGCACGCTGCCGTTCACCCGCTACCTGGTCCGCCAGAAGGGGCAGATCCTGATGGGGCAGTTCTCCTGCGGCATGTGCCATACGCGGGTGCTGCCGGACGGCTCGGTGGTCAAGGGGGCGCAGGGGAACTTCCCGCACGACCGGGTGCTGGGGGTGGAGAAGCTGCACGGCGCCCGCGAGGCGGCGGACGCGCAGGCCTACCTCGACGGCCTCCACGCCTTCGCCCGCAACGCCTGGGCCGCTCCCTGGCTGGCGCGCGACCCGGCGGCGCGCTACGTCAAGCTCTCCACGCCGGAGATCATCGCCCTGTGGATGGCCCCGCCGCCGGGGGTGCAGGCCCGCTTCGCCTCCAGCCCGTTCAACCCGGTGCAGGTGCCCGACCTCATCGGCATCAAGGACCGCCTCTACCTCGACCGCACCGGCCTCGTCCGCCACCGCTCGGCGGCCGACCTCATGCGCTACGCCGCGCTCAACCAGGGCGGCTTCCTGTACGCCGCGCACGGCGACTTCAAGCTCAACGCGACCCTGCCGCCGCCCGAGAAGATGATGCGCTACGGCGACGATCAGCTCTATGCGCTGGCGCTCTACCTGTACTCGCTGCAACCGCCGCCGAACCCGAACCGCTTCGACGAGCGCGCGGCGCGCGGCCAGGCGGTCTTCACCCGCGAGGGGTGCGGCCGCTGCCACACCCCGCCGCTCTACACCAACAACAAGCTGACCCCGGTCGACGGCTTCACCGTGCCGGCGGACCACCCCGACCGCGACCACATCGTCGATGTCTCGGTGGGGACGGACCCCGGCCTGGCGCTCGACACCCGCCGCGGCACCGGCTTCTACAAGGTCCCCTCCCTCAAGGGGCTCTGGTACCGCGGCCCCCTCCAGCACAGCGGCCAGGTGGCGAGCCTGGAGGAGTGGTTCAACCCCGCGCGTCTGCGCGACGACTTCGTCTCCCAGGGCGGCTTCCGGCTGCCGGGGGCCGCCTCCGGCGCGGTGCGCGGCCACGAATTCGGTCTCCGGCTCAAAGACGGCGAGCGCCAGGACCTGATCGCCTTCCTCCGCACGCTGTGAGAACCGTGAAAAGGAGCCCATCTTGGCCAATAAAGTCGTGATCGTGGGTGGTGGCACGGCCGGTTGGATGACCGCCTCCCATCTCCAGAAGGCCCTGCCCGCCGTCGACATCACGCTGATCGAATCGTCCAGCATCAAGACGGTCGGCGTCGGCGAGGCGACCTTCAGCACCATCAAGCTGTTCTTCGACTTCCTCGGGCTCGACGAGAGCGAGTGGATGCCGAGCTGCAACGCCAGCTACAAGCTGGCCATCAAGTTCGTCGGCTGGCGGGCGGGCGGCGGGCATTTCTTCCACCCCTTCCAGCGCTACGAGATCGTCGACGGCTTCAACCTGGGCGAGTGGTGGCTCAAGCTCAAGCGCGGCCAGGAGCCGTTCGACTACGCGTGCTTCCTCGTCCCCGCCCTGTGCGACGCCCAGCGCTCGCCGCGCTTCCTCGACGGCCGCGTCTTCGACGAGAAGGTGCAGGACTATTTCGGCGTGGACCTGCGGGGCAAGAAGAACATCCTCGCCGAGCACCGCGTGCAGTACCCCTACGCCTATCATTTCGACGCCGGCCTGCTGGCGGAGTTCCTCAAGGGCTACGCCATGCGGCGCGGGGTGCGGCAGATCGTCGACGAGGTGGCCGAGGTGGCGCGGCGCGAGGACGGCGCCATCGATCACCTCGTCACCCGCGGGCACGGCGCCGTCGCCGGCGACCTCTACGTCGACTGCACCGGGTTCCGCGGGCTGCTGATCAACCAGACCCTCGGCGAGCCCTTCCTGCCGTTCTCCGCCTCCCTGCTGTGCGACAGCGCGGTGGCCATGCAGGTGCCGCGCGACGCCGCGGTCCACGGCATCGATCCCTACACCACGGCGACGGCGCTCGCCGCCGGCTGGGTGTGGAACATTCCGCTCTACGGCCGCATCGGCACCGGCTACGTCTATTCGCGCCGGTTCCTGTCCAGCGAGGAGGCGGAGGCCGCGCTGCGCCGCCACCTGGGCCCCGCGGCCGACGGGGTGAGCGCCTCCCACATCGAGATGCGGATCGGCCGCTGCCGCAGCTCGTGGGTCAAGAACTGTGTGGCGATCGGCCTGGCGAGCGGCTTCGTCGAGCCGCTGGAATCGACCGGGATCTTCTTCATCCAGCACGGCATCGAGGAGCTGGTGAACCACTTCCCCGGCGCCGTTCCCGACGAGGCCACGGTCAGGAGCTACAACCGGGTGGTGGGCGACTGCATCGACGGCGTGCGCGACTTCCTCACCCTCCACTACCGCACGACCGACCGGGCCGACACCGGGTTCTGGCGCGCCGTCCACCAGGCCGAGGTCTCGCCGGAGCTCGGCGAGCGCCTCGACCTGTGGCAGCAGCGGCTGCCGAACCCGCGGAACATCAACCCGCGCTTCCACGGCTTCGAGGCCTACTCCTATTCGGTGATGCTGCTCGGCCTCAACCACCAGCCCGCCGCCAGCCTCCCGGCGCTCGACCACCTCGGCGACGAGCGGGCCCTGCACGCCTTCCGCCAGCTGCGCGAGAGAGCGCAGCGGCTGGTATCGACGCTCCCCTCGCAGCTCGAGTACCTGACCCACGTGCGGGCGACCAGCGGCGCGCCGGTCGTGGGGAGCACTTAGCGCAGGGCGGCGAAGACGAGAGGCGCGGCGTGCCGGCGGTTGCGGTGAGATGAGCGCGAAGCGGGCGGAGCGCGGGACGCACCGGGACAGGACCTGCGGCGCCACCCTACCGCCGACCGGCTCAACGACGATGATGCTGGACCTGGAGCGGCCCACCTGACCCCGCTTCAGGCGCCGGAAGAACTACGGTTTCAACTTGCGCCTGCCTCCTGGGAAGCGGAGCTGGCCCGGAGGGGTGGTCGCCTTCGATCGGATTCGTGGAGAACGTGGCAGCGACGCCAGTGGCTCCCAAGGGGCGGAGCCACCGGCAGGCAGTTGCGCTAGCAGAGGTAGCTATCGCAGGTGACGACGGGGCAGGAAGGACAGACCGAGCAGTTGGTATGGTTGCTGCACGGTGCCGTGGCACCGCCGGCGACGGCGGCCAGCCTGTGGTTCTGCAGAGCCCTGAGGGTCTCCTTGGACAGCGCCAGGCGCTTCGTTTCTCTCTTCATCATCGGTCTCCTCCGGTGTCCTCGGCGGTGGCTGCGTTGGCTGAACTCTTCTCGCCATCGCGAACTTGCTAGTCAAGTATATCGCCGGCCGGGGTTCTCGATCCACCGGATCATCTTGCGCCTGCAGCAGGAAGGTTGGCGGCGTCCGGTGAGTGACTCGAATGTCGGGGTTCGGCCGAGCGTCGGCACCAGGGCGATGTCAGCCTGCATCCCAGAGATGGTCACGGCGCCATCGCCGCTGGTCGTCAGGATCGAGGCGCCCAGAGGGGTTACGACGGCCGCCGAGGTGGCGGCGGGCCTGACCGAGGTCGCACGGCTCTCGGCATCGAGGTCTCCTTGGGCGTCACCCGGGTCAGAAGGCTGAGGTGTCCGCGACGCTGGCCAGCGTGCCGCTCGGGTTGGTGTAGACCTTGACCGCTCCGGTCGTGGTGTCGGTGACCTTCAGGGTGTACTCGACGTTCGAGAGCGCGCCATAGAAGACCCAGAACTTGCCGTTCACCGCCCGCCCATCCAACACCTTGAGGACCACTTCGACGTTCGCGGGGTCGAAGAACCAGAAATAGCCGGTGTCGCCGGTCAGCGTCACCGCTTGCCCCTGGCCGCTGCGCCCGGAGAAGTCCATCCAGCTGGCCTCGACCGCGAAGCGGCCGGCGTTGAGGCAGAGATGTCCGGCATCGGTGCTGCAGCTCCCGGCCGCGGCGCCGCGGGCTCCCGCGGCCACCGCGGGACGGCCTTGCCGTTCGCTCCCTGGGTGGCCCTGGGGCCCATGCGCAGCGCTGGCAGCGGTCCGGCTGGCGGCGGCCGCCGCGCCCGCACGGGAGGGCGCGGCGGCCGCGCCCGTGGAGCCGAAGGCGTGGGTGTCCGCAACGCTCGCCAGGACACCGGCGTAGTTCTCGTAGCGGCGGCTGAGGCCGGTCATGGTGTCCGTCACGGTGAGCGCATAGCGGACGTTCGACAGGGCGCCATAGAACACCCAGAAGTCGCCGTCGAGCGGTCGACCGTCGAGCACCTTGACGATCACCTCGACGTTGGCCGGATCGAAAAACCAGAAGTAGCCGGTGTCGCCGGTCAGCGCCACGGCCTGACCCATGCCGGTATTGCCCGCAAAGTCCTCCCACTCGGCGCTGACCGCAAAGCGGTTGCCCTGCACGCAGAGCACCGTCGGCGACGCCGCGCAGCCGGCTCCGGCCAGCGGCAGGGCCCACAGCTCGGCGCCGGTCGTCCCGTCGTCGGCGGTGAACAGCAGCCGGCTGCCCAGGACGGTGAGGTTCGCGGGGTTGGAGGAGCTGGCTCCGGGTGCCAGGTCGGCGACCATGCGTGTGCCCGCCGCGGTGCCGTCGCTGCGCCAGAGCTCGGCCCCATGCAGGCCATCGTCGGCGGTGAAGAACAGCTCCCCGGCCGCGGCCACCAGTCCGGTCGGGGTCGAAGCTGCCGGCCCCGGCGCAATGTCCTCGACCATCTGGGTCCCCGCGGCGGTGCCGTCGCTCCGCCACAGCTCGCGGCCATGGACGCCGTCGTCGGCGGCGAAGAAGAGCATCGATCCGGTCGAGGTCAGGAAGTGCGGGTCCACGTCGCATTCGTCGCCCGGCTCGCCGTTGAACGGGAAATCGGCGAGCTCGACCGTGCCCTGTGCCGTGCCGTCGGAGCGCCACAGGCCCTGGCGGTTCCCGGCGGACGGGGAGAAGGCGAAGAAATAGAGCGCCCCCTGGAACTCGATCAGCTCCGTGGGATTGGAGCCGAAGCTCCCGGGCGCCAGGTCCGCCACCAGGCTGGTGCCCGTGGCCGTGCCGTCCGTCTTCCACGGCTCGAGGCCCGACGATGCATCCCAGCCCACGAAGAAGACCGTCGCCCCGACCCTGGTGAATTGCGGTTGACACTGGCTCGCCGCGTTGCCGAACTGGGTCAGCGGCAGGGTCCCCTGGGTCGTGCCGTCGCTGCGCAGCACCTCCTCGCCAAAGAGCGGCCCATTGCTGGTGAGATACAGATCCCGCCCCAACGGCGTGAGGTTCGCGGGAAAGATGTACCCGGCCGGCAGGGCAAATGCCTGCCCGGTGCCGGCCGGCGTGCCATCGCTCTTCCAGACGTGCTCGTCGGCCGTGGCGGGGGCGAATCCCTCACCCAGCGCGAAGTAGATCTGCCCCAGGAACGCGGCGGGCGAGGTGAGCTTGGTGAACGAGTCGTCGGCCGGGAG
>JASLEW010000097.1 GCA_030150965.1 Thermoanaerobaculia bacterium
TCGCGCTGCCGGCCTCCTCGCTGCCCGCCGCCGCGCCGGTCGATTGGCACGGCGAGCCGGTGCAGAGCGCGACGCGGCGCGTGCCGTTCACCTGGCCGGGCCGCGGCAGCGTGACGGTGCGGCCGCGCGCGGCGTTCGACATCTCGGCGGTGGTGGCCGGCGCCGAGCCCTACAGCCTCGACGCCGGAGCCTTCGCCTCGCCGATCGACCTGGTGATGACCTGGGGCCTGCTGCCCGAGGAGCCCTACCTGAGCCGCGTCTCCTACTACCAGATGACCCGCTGCTATTTCTGGCGCACGGCCAGCCCGGCGGCGTCGGGCCTCGACCTGCGCTACATCGCCACCCACTCCGCCAACATGCACATGATTCCCGGCGACCGCAACCTGGCGCGGGCGCTGGCCCACCTCGGGCGCGGCGACCGGGTGCGGGTGCGCGGCCTGCTGGTGGACCTCGAAGGCGAGAGCGGCTTCCGCTGGCACACCTCGTTGAGCCGCGAGGACACCGGGCCGGGGGCCTGCGAGCTGGTGTGGGTCGAGCAGCTGCAGCGCGGCGACCGTCTGTATCTCTGAGGTCCGGCGCCCGCGACGTGGGCGATGCCGGGGCATCGTCGCGGAGCGGCAGCGCCGCCAGGGCCCGGCGCCGCCGCCGCCCGCGGGGCGAAGCGCGGCGTGCGGGACTCATCAGCAGCCGCCGAGATCGAGCTTCAGCTTCGCCATCAGCTTCTTGATCGCCGCGGCGTTCTGCATCACGTAGAAGTGCACCGACGGCACGCCGCTCGCGATCAGCTCCTCGACCTGGCGCTGCGCCCATTCGACGCCGATGTCGAGCACGTGCTCGGGCCTGGCCTCGAGCACCGCGTCGGAGAGCTCGGCCGGGATCTCGACATGGAAGGTGCTGGGGATGCTGGTAAGCTGTTTGGCCGCGGAGAGCACCTTGAGGCCGGGGATGATCGGCGCGGTGATGCCGATCGCCCGGCAGTGCTCGAGGAAGCGGAAATAGTGACGGTTGTCGAAGAACATCTGCGTCACCACGTAGTGCGCCCCGGCCTCGACCTTCTCCTTCACCCGGCGGGCGTCGAGCTGCAGGTTGGGGGCTTCGAAATGCTTCTCCGGATAGCCGCCGACGCCGATGCAGAAATCGGACGGCTCGGCGTCGAGCAGGTCCTGCTCCAGGTAGCGGCCGCGATTCATCGCCACGATCTGCGCCACCAGCTCGCTGGCGTAGCGGTTGGCGCTGCGGCCGTGCGGCAGCGGCTTCTCGTAGCCCAGATCGTCGCCGCGCACCGCCAGCACGTTGTCGATGCCCAGGTACTTGAGCTCGATCAGGAAGTCCTCGGTCTCCTCGCGCGAGAACCCCTGGCAGAGGATGTGCGGCACGGCATCGATCTGATATTTGTTCTGCAGCAGCGCGCAGACGCCCAGGGTGCCGGGCCGCTTGCGCTTGACCCGCCGCTGGATGCCCTTGGGGGTCTCCTCGTAGATGACCTCCGCCGAGTGGCTGGTGATGTCGATGAACGGCGGGTGGTACTTGACCAGGTCGTCGATCAAGGCGAGCAGCGACTTCACGTTGCCGCCGCGCAACGGCGGGATGATCTCGAAGCTGATGAGCGGGCGCCGGGCCTGCGCCAGATGGTCGGTAACTCGCATTGCCGGAGAGGTGCGGGCGGAGCCGCCGCCGGAGACTACCTGCCGCGGCTGAACCGGTCAAGAGAACTTTCGCCGGCTTCCCATACGGGCCGACGGTATCCGACGCAGCGGGGAGGCGGCCGCAGGGAGGCCGCGCGGCGACGCGCCGGCGCCGGCTGAGCAGCCGGGCCGGCAGGCCGGACGCCCGACTCCGGGGACGCGGGGGACGCCGGAGACGCCGGGGATGCCGGGGTCAGGGCGGCGGCCGGCGGGTTCTCGGGATAGAGTCGCCTTTCGATGAACCTCTGGCGGCGGCAGAGCCGGGCGCGGCAGGCGGGGAGGGCGCTCGGCGACGCGGCGGCGAGCTGGGTGGCGATGGCCGCCGCGTTCTGGGTGCGCATCCGCCTGCCGCTGCCGTTCACCGCCGGGCTGCTCCCGGACGACCGGCTGCGTTTCCTGGAACGCGACTGGGGCGTCGTGCTCCTGGTGCAGCTCGCGAGCCTCTACTTCTTCGGTTTCTACGACCGCCCGCGCCCGCGCTCCCGCGCCGAGGCGCTGCGGCTGCTGGCCGGCGCCGCCGCCCTGCAGGGGGCGGCGCTCACCGGCTTCTTCTTCTTTTCGTTCCGCAGCTTCCCGCGCTCGGTGCTGCTGCTCTACGTGCTGCTCGACCTGGCGCTGCTGCTCGCCTGGCGCGGCGCGGTGGACCGCGGCGGCCGGCAGCGCGAGCGGCAGGTGGCGATCGTCGGCCATGGCCCGGCGGCGGCGGAGATCGCCCGCGCCCTGGCCCAGCACCGGTGGCACGGCCTGGTGGTGGCCGGCTTCGTGCCGCAGCCGGGGCAGGCTCCGCCCGGCGACCTCACCGCCGTCGAGCCGGCGCTCGGGCCGCTCCTCGGCAGCGCCGACGACCTGCCGGCGCTCCTCGCCGCCGGCACCATCGACGACCTGATCCTGGCCGACAGCGGCGATTCCTGGCAGACCCGGCTCATCGACCGGCTGGCCGGCACGCGGCCGGACCACACCAACGTGCTGCTCCTGCCGGGACCCTTCGAGAGCCTGATCGGCCGCATGCGCTACCGCTGGGTGCACGACCTGCCGCTGATCGAGGTGGTGCGGGAGACCGAGTGGCGCATCAACTGGCCGCTCAAACGGCTGCTCGACCTGGCGGTGGGTTCGCTGCTGCTGGGCGCGGCGCTGCCGCTCCTGGGAGTGGGCGCGCTGCTGGTGCGCCTCACCTCGCCCGGCGCGGTCTTCTACCGGCAGGAGCGCATCGGCCGCGGCCAGCGGCCGTTCACCCTGGTCAAGCTGCGCACCATGGCCGCCGATGCCGAGGCGGAATCGGGCGAGGTGCTGGCACAGCCGGGGGATCCGCGGCTGACGCCGTGCGGCGCCATGCTGCGCCGCTTCCGGCTCGACGAGATCCCGCAGCTGCTCAACGTGCTGCAGGGCACGATGAGCCTGGTCGGACCGCGGCCGGAGCGGCCGGGCTTCGTGCAGCGCTACCTGCGCGAGGTGCCGGGCTACGCCGAGCGCTTCTCGCTGGCGCCCGGCCTCACCGGCCTGGCGCAGGTCAACGGCGAGTACCATTCGAGCGCGCAGAACAAGCTCCGTTACGATCTCGCCTACGCCGCCAACTGGACGCTGTGGCTGGACCTCTCCATCCTGCTGCGCACGGTGAGGATCGTGCTCACCTCGCGCGGTGTCTGAGCGCCGGCGTCGAGCACCGGCGTTGAATGCCAGCGTGAGCGCCGGCGTTGAACACCGGCGTGAAGGTCGGCGTTGAAACCAGCGTGGGTCAGCGCGAACGCAAGCGCACGAAAGCGTAGTTGATCGATCTGCGCCATGGTCAATGTTGCACTTGTGCATGAACCGCCGCCCGGCGCGGCCATTGCATACCGAACGTGCACGCCAAGCCACGAGTTCGTCTATACTTATGGGAATCGGTCAGGGACTGTCCGCGCCCGCAGGGTTGCCGGCCGCATGGCCCGGACCGAAAACGGAGAGGGATCGCGATGACAGTCAAGCACCCGACTGCGGGCGCGCCTGGGGCTGGCGAAGCTGGCGGAGATGGGCGGGAAGAGGCACGCCGTGCCTACCAGGCGCCGCGCATCCTTTTCCGTGAGCCGTTGGAGGCGATGGCGTCCATCTGCTCGCCCTCGCCGCCGGCCAAGCACGACGTCGGCCACTGCCCGACGGGCCCCATCTCCTCCTGAGCCGGCTCACCGCCCTTCACCGCAGGACCGGCAGCAGCTCGCGGCGCGCCTGCCGCACCTCCTGGAAGATCTCCATCCGGTTGAGCGCCCCGGGGTAGACCCTCAGCGGGTCGTCGCCGGAGTGCGCGGCGGCATTGCCCGGGCAGAAGGCGAGGAGCGGCCCGGCGTCGCCGTAGCCGTCGACCACCTGCTTCGCCGCCACCGTCTGGGCCCGCACCTCCGCCAGGGCGGCCGAGCCGGTCCAGATCTCGCGGATCGATTGCCGGTGGAGGCTCCCCACCGGGCGGCGCCACTGCACGCAGGGATAGACGTTGCCGTAGGGATCCACGGCGATGCCGGAGGACCCGGCGCCGCAGTGCTTCTCGCCCGGCGCCGGCATCAGCCCGTCGTCGGCCTGGCGCCCGGCCCGCACCGTGGCGGGCGCGGGCGCATCGCCGGAGCCGCGCTGCCGCGCGGCGCGCTCCTCCAGGAGCTCGAACAGGCGCCGCACGCCGGCGCGCGAGGCGGCGACGGTGAGCGGCTCGCGGCTGCCGTCGTCGCGCCGGGTGACCTCGGGATCGATCTGGAGCGGCAGCCCCAGATCGTCGGCCAGCTCCATCATCGCCGCGGTCTCGTGCTCGTTCCAGGCGGTGAGCGTGCTGTTGAGCTTCACCCGCAGCCCCAGCCGGCGCATCTCGCGCAGGTTGGGCACCAGCCGCGCGAAGCTCCCGGGCACGCGCGTCTGGCGGTCGTGGACCGCGGCGGTGGCGCCGTGCAGGCTGACCTCGATCAGGAACGGATCGATCTCGTCGCGGATGCGGCGCGCCAGGGTGCCGCGCAGCGCGTGGCCGTTGGACTTGATGCGCACCACGAAGCCCAGCTCGCGGGCGCGCGCGCCCAGGCGCAGGAAATCGGGGTGCGCCAGCGGCTCGCCCCCGGTGAGCGTCAGGTTCATCACCTCCAGCTCGCGCAGCTCGGCGAAGAAGGCGAGGTACTGGGCGAGCGACAGCGGCCGGCCGCGCAGCGCCAGGTCGTTGTAGCAGAAGAAGCAGTCGAGATTGCAGCGGTAGGTGAGCTCGACCAGCGCGGCGAACAGGTGGTTGGCGCTCCAGGTCCGCCGCAGCACGCGCTCGAAGCTCATGGCCGCCCCCCGCCCTCGCCCCCTGCGGCATCGGCCGCCGGCTCGAGCAGGCCCTGATCGAGCAGCTCGGCGGCAAACGCCAGCACGTCGGGCTCCAGCACGGCGCGCTCGACGTCGTACTCGCTCAGCAGCGCTTCGATCCAGCCCTCGACCGGCGTCACCCCGTCGGCCAGCGCCAGCAGCCGGGTGGCGACCTCGTTGAGCACCATCACCTCGGCGGCGGCCTGGCGGATCACCACCCCCTCGTCCTCCACCACCCGGAAGCGGACGTCCGACCGCCGCTGCAGCACGCTGCCAACTTCAATGGTGCTCATGATTTCCATCAAGTATAGACCAGAAGCCGCCGGCCAGCGAGAAGCGCAGCGCGCAGGCGGCCGGAGCGCCTGCTCCGAGCAGGCGCAGCAGCACCTCCTCCAGGCGCCCGCGGCGGCAGGGATCGGCGTTGACGAAGGGCGCGCAGGTCAGCAGGCAGGCGAAGGCCTCGGCGCGCGACAGCGGCCGGCGCGCGTCGCGGGTGTCCTGCTCCAGGCGGACCAGCGCGGCAAGGGGCACCGGCGGCCGGGCGGTCCGGCGGTCGCCGAGGTCGCCGGTGAACGGCAGCTGGTGCACCCGGCAGGCGCCGCCGGCGGCCCCGGCGGCGGGCGGCAGGAGCGCGTTGAGGTCGTCGCTCAGCACCTCCGCCCCGCGCTCCAGGCTGAGCCGCGCCACCGTGGACTTGCCGGCGCCCGAGCGCCCCAGGAACAGATAGGCGCCGCCGCCGCGCACCACCCCGGCGCTGTGCAGGATCACGCCCCCCAGCTCCAGCAGCCGGTAGGCCGCGAGGACGCGCAGGAAGTTCTCGAAGATGCCGGGAAAGAGGGGGCCGCCGTCCGCGGGCGTCCACAGGGCGCCCGCCAGGGCAGGCCGCCAGTCGAGCCGGCCCAGGATGCCGAGGCCGGCCAGGCGCACCGCCGCGGGCGAGTGGTCGCAGTCCAGGGCGTACTCCCAACCGCGCACGTCGACCGGCAGGAAGTCGGCGGCGGCGGCGCGCCGCACGGCGACGGCCACCGGGGCCGCACCGCTCCCCGGGGTCGCCGG
>JASLEW010000102.1 GCA_030150965.1 Thermoanaerobaculia bacterium
CCCGCCCGTGGCCTTCCTGCCGCCGGCGGCCGACGCGCCGCCGCCGGTCCCCTTGCGGCTCCTGGTCCCCTTGCCGCCGCCGGCTCCCTTGCCGCCGCCGGCGGCCGAGCCATCGCTCGCCGCCGCTCCCGTGCCGGCTCCGGCCGCCGCGCCCTGGCGCGGCCGTCCCCCCTCTTCGACGCTGCGCTTGAGCAGCGCCATGAGGTCCACCACCTTGCTGCGCGCCGCGGGGCGGCGCTCGGCGGGCGCCGCCGGACCGCCCTCCAGCTGGCCGGCGGCGACACGCTCGTCGATCAGCGCCTTGACGTCGCGGCGATAGTCGTCGCGATAGCGCTCGGGGTCCCAGCTCTCGACCATCGCCGCGATCAGCTGGTCGGCCAGCTTCAGCTCCTTGTCCGTGATGCCCTGCCGTCCCGCCGGCAGGTCCAGCTCGGCCGGATCGCGCAGCTCGTCCTGGAAGCGCATCAGGTTGAGCAGGATCGCGTCCCCCGCCGGCACCACGGCGGCGAGATGCTGGCGGGTGCGGATCACCACCTTGGCGATGCCCACCTTGCCGCTGCGCCGCAGCGCCTCGCGCAGCAGGGCATAGCTCTTGGCTCCCTGCCGTTCGGGCGCCAGAAAATAAGGCTTGATGAAATATTGCGGACCGACCGCCTCCAGGGCGACGAAGTCGACGATCTCGATCGACTGCGTGCTCCTGGGGTTGGCCCGCCGGAGGTCCTCGTCGGTGAGCACCACGTAGCGGTTGCGCTCGAACTCGAAGCCGCGCACCGTCTGCTCCCACGGCACCTCGCGGCCGGTGGCGGCATTGACGCGCTGGAAGTGGACGGGCTGCAGATCCCGCCGGTCGAGCAGGTTGAAATGCAGCTCCTCCGAGCTCTCGGCGACGTAGAGGCCGACCGGGATGTTGACCAGCCCGAAGCTGAGACCGCCCTTCCAGATCGCTCGCGCCATGGCCTTCTCCTCTCGATCCGCTCGGCGCCTCGCCGTGCCATCTCCTGGCGGGGCCGCAAGATGCGTGCCGCACCCCGCCTCCTCGCCCGGCCGGCCGCAGACGGTGGCTCGGTCGCTCCCCCGGCGGCGGCCGGCGGCGCTCAAAGCAGGTGCGAGCCAAGAGCGCTCGCCGAGCACGCCCGGCCTCCGAGCCCTCCCTCACGCCGTGGAGGGAGGCAAACGGAGCCACCACCCGGCAGCCCCGGCAGCCAGCATGGATGGCCGGCGCCGCGGGTTTGTGAGAAGCTCACCCGGGGGGTGAGCGCCGCGTGAGCCTGCGCAAGCTTAGCAAGACCGAGACCCGCATCTGGCGGGTGGACGGCGGCGTGGCCGAAGAGCGCCCCGACCTGCTGGCCACCGAGGAGCCCCTGGAGATCCGGCTGCGCTCGGCCCTGGGGACGCGCACCGTGGCGGTGACCATGCGCACGCCGGGCGCCGACCGCGAGCTGGCGGCGGGGTTCCTGTTCAGCGAGGGGGTGATCGCCGGCCGCGGCGAGATCGCGCGCCTGGTCGTCGAGGCCGTCCCGCCGCCGCGCTTCCCCATCCTGCCCGCCTCCGGCGCCGAAGCCCGCTCCGCCGCCTTCGATCCCGCCAGCGCTCTCGATCCCGCCGCCGCCTTCGATCCCGCCGGCTCCCCCGAGTCCGCCGGCGCCTTCGATCCCGCCGGCACCTTCGATCCCGCCGACCTCTCGACCCCGGCCAACATCGTCGAGGTCGAGCTGACCGGCGGGCGCGAGCCGGAGCTGGCGAGCCTCGAGCGTCACTTCTTCGCCACCAGCGCCTGCGGCGTCTGCGGCAAGGCCGGCATCGAGGCGCTGCGCTTCCGGGCCGGGGCCGCGCTGCCGCCGGGGCCGCGGATCGACCCGGCGCTGGTGCGCGCGCTGCCGCTCAAGCTGCGCGAGGCCCAGGGGCTCTTCGCGGCCACCGGCGGCCTCCATGCCGCGGCGCTCTTCGACCGCCACGGCGAGCTCCTGGCGCTGCGCGAGGACGTCGGCCGCCACAACGCGCTCGACAAGCTCCTGGGCTGGGCGCTGCTCGGCGGCCTCCTGCCGCTGCGCGAGCACCTCCTGATGGTGAGCGGGCGCACCAGCTACGAGATCCTGCAGAAGAGCGTGGTGGCCGGCCTGCCGGTCGTCTGCGCGGTCTCCGCGCCGAGCAGCCTGGCGGTGGAGATCGCGCAGCGCTTCGGCGTCACCCTCGTCGGTTTCCTGCGCGGCGACCGCTTCAACGTCTACAGCGGCGCCGAGCGCATCGCCGGCCTGGCCGCCGGTGCGGCGCCCCCGCCTCCGCAACAGCCGGAGCACCCTGAGATCGCCACCGCGGCCGGCGAGCGCCGTCCCTGAGCTCCATGCCGGCCCCGCCTCCGTCCAGCCCATCGTTCTGGCCGCGGCCGCTGCCGGCGCCGAGGTCCTCGCGAGCTTCACGGCCCCGGCGCCTCCTGGCCGGCCTGGCCGCCGCCGGTCTCGCCCTGGCGCTCGCCGGCTGCGGACGGCAGCCGGCGGCGTCGCCGGCCGCGGCGGGTGCGGCGTCCGCCGCCCACGATGCCGGCAAGTTCAAGGACGTGGAGGTGCGCGAGGATCCGGTCAAGACCGGCATCGAGGCCGGCGACGCCGGGCTTGCCGCACAGGTGCGCGCCCGCCTGGCCGGCGATCCGCAGCTGCGGCGGCAGCACATCGAGGTGGATGCCGAGGGCGGGCGGGTGACCCTGTGGGGCGAGGCGGCCCGCCCCGAGGACCGCGCCGCCGCCGAGCAGCTGGCCCGCCGCACCCCGGGTGTGGCGGGGGTCAACAACCTGGTCAAGACCGCGGCACCGGCCGGCGCGCCGCGCTGAGCCGGGAGCCCGCAACGCGGGCCGGACGCGGGCGCGGGAGAGCCCGCGCGGCCGGCGGCGGGCCGCTCCGCTTCCCCCCGGCTTCAGGTCTGGATCTTGCACCCTCCCATCGAAGGCCACGCGAGACGCGTGGACCCTTCCCTCACAGGAGACCACCATGAACAGCAGACCGCGCACCGGTGCAGCGGCCCTCGGGCTGGGCCTCTCGCTCCTGGTCTGGGTGGGCTGCGGCAGGGACTCAGCCATCCAGATCCAGCACGACAGCCAGGGCAACGAGCAGATCAATATCAACAATAAGAAGATCAAGGACAACCTCCACCAGGCCGGCGCGGAGCTGCGGGCGAACGCGCACCAGCTCGCCCAGTCGGTGCGCCAGGAGACGCGCGACGCCGACCGCCGCTACGGCCCGGCCGCGCGCGAGACGGTGGACGATACGGCGCTCACCGCCAAGGTCAAGGCGCGCCTCATCGCGGCGCAGGATCTCGACGGCATCCGTATCCACGTCAACTCGCGTGACGGACAGGTGACGCTCACCGGCTCGGTGGCGTCGGCGGCCAGCCGCCGCCAGGCCGAGGACGTCGCCCGCGGCACCGACGGCGTGCACGGC
>JASLEW010000126.1 GCA_030150965.1 Thermoanaerobaculia bacterium
TGCCACCTCAGGCGGCAGACCGGGCAGCCTCGGCCGCGCCGTCGCGCCCGCCTGGCGATCCGGTGGCGCTTGCCCTGCCGTCGCGCCCGGAGGCCGGCCCGCCGGCACCCGCCGCGCCGCCGCCGATCGGCCGGCCGGTGACTGGCACCCGCGCCTACGTGCTCGACCCCGCCGGCGCACCGCTGCCCGCGGGCGTGCCGGGCGAGCTCTTCCTCGGCGGCGCCGGCGTGGCGCGCGGCTACCTGCGCCGTCCCGGGCTGACCGCCGAGCGCTTCGTGCCCGACCCGTTCGGGCCGCCGGGCGGGCGCCTCTATCGCACCGGCGACCGGGCGCGCTGGCGCCGTGGCGGCGTCCTGGAGTACCTGGGCCGCCTCGACCACCAGGTGAAGCTGCGCGGCTTCCGCATCGAGCCGGGCGAGATCGAGGCCGCCCTCCGCGCCAGTCCGCTGGTGCGCGAGGCCGTCGTCCTGCTGCGCGAGGACGCCCCCGGCGCCCCCGGCGCTCCCGGCGATCGGCGCCTGGTGGCCTACGTCGCCGCCATGGCGGCACAGCCGCTGCCGGTGGCGGCGATGGCGGCGGCCCCGCCCGGTACCAACCCCGCTTCCGGCCCGTCGCCCGGCACGTCCGGCGCTGCGCTCGACCTGCGGCCGGCGGTCTCCGCCACGCCCGCCCCACCGGCACCCGCCGAGACCGCTGCCGAGCTGCGCCGCCACTGCCAGGACCGCCTGCCGGCCCACCTGGTGCCGGCGGCGTTCGTCCTCCTGGAGCGCCTGCCGCTGACCCCGAACGGCAAGGTGGACCGCCGGGCGCTGCCGGCGCCGGACGCCGCCGCCGGCCCCGCCGCCCGCTACGTGGCGCCGCGGAGCGAGCTGGAGCGCTCGATCGCCGCCCTGTGGCAGGAGCTGCTGCACAGCGAGCGCGTCGGCATCCACGACAACTTCTTCGACCTGGGCGGCCACTCCCTGCTGGTGGTGAGCCTGCGCGACCTGCTGCGCCAGCGCCTCGGCCACGACTGCACCCTGGTCGACCTCTTCCGCCACAGCACGGTGGCCGCCCTCGCCGCCTTCCTGGCGGGACCCGCGGCGGCCAACGCCTTGCCGCTCGATTCCATCCGGACGCGCGCCGCCCACCGCGGAGCCGCCCTGCGCGACCGGCGCCCCTTCCGGCCGGAGCCTCAGCGCCCGGCGGAGGTCCACCGCGGGGACCCGGCCTGAGGAGCCGATATGAGACCCCACCCTCGCAAGCTGCTTTCTTGGGAGGCCGGAGATGCCCCTGAGTATCGAGCCATCTGGCCTTCGACGGCTGGAACCGCTTCCGCCGGCCGCCGGTCTTCGAGGGGTAGGTGGCGACGCGATGAGGCCCGTGCCAGACGATGGCCTGGCCACCTCTGGTGGCCTTGGCCGGCAACGGCTGACGAACCAACGGCGGGCGCAGCTGGCCGTCAGATCGGCAGGATTCGAAGGCGGAACTTCGCAGGCTCGATGACAACCAGGGCTCCGGCCCTGAGGCGCTCTTCGAGCTGATGCAGCGCCTGAACGACCAGGGGCCCGATCTTTTCCGGCAGCACGTCCTGAGACCGGACCTGGATGACGCTGGGTCCCTTTGCATGGGTGAGGGCGAGGAGATGCCCGAAGTCGAGATCGTGGGTCAGCACGATGCAGTCACGCTCACGAGCCCACGCCAGGATCTCTCGGTCTGTGGCTCTTGGATCCCCGACCTCGGACCAGTGAATGGCCGCAATGCCATCGCGCTCAAGGAGCCCTCTCCAGTCAGGCGAGAGGTTCATGTCCACCAGGATCTTCATCCAGGTTGTACGGCCACTTCCAGCTCTTCGACACGCCATGTGGCGTATTCGAGCGCTGCGCGGATGTCCTCCCTCTCCAGGTAGGGATAGGCCGCCAGGATCTCATCCTCTGTGCGGCCGGAGGCGAGCAGCCCGACGATCGTGCCCACGGTCAGCCGCATACCACGTATGCAGGGCTTCCCGCCCATGACGTCGGGGTTGAGAGTGATGCGGTTGAACTCGGGCATGTGACTCCTCCACCGGCCCCCTGGCCGCGGTTGTCAAGCGGCGCCGGTGGCGGTTCCTAACCCGCCCATTCTAGGTCGATTGGAGGGCCGGATCGAGCAACCAACGGTGACTCGATCCAGCCGATCCGGGCCGCAGCTCCTAGACCGCCCGGCCAGCGCGAGAGGCGTCCCCTTCGGAGCGAGGACCCTCAGTCCCCGCGCAGCGTCCCCATCGGCTCGACCCGCGCCGCGCGCCACGCGGGCAGCGCCGTCGCCGCCAGGGCCACCAGCGCCAGCAGGGCCATGCTGGCGGCGAGCGCCGCCGGGTTCACCGCCTGCACCTGGAAGAGGAGGCTGCGCAGCAGCGGCACGCTGGCGAGCGTGCCCGCCACCCCGGCGGCCTCGCCGGCCAGCACCAGGATACCGCCGTAGCGCAGCACCATCCGCAGGATGTCCGCCCGCTGCGCGCCGAGCGCCATGCGCACGCCGATCTCGCGCTCGCGCTGCGTCACCGTGCAGGCCAGGACGCCGTAGATGCCGAGCGCCGCGAGCAGCAGCGCCAGGGCGGCGAACAGCCCGAGGAGCACCGCCACCAGCCGCGGCCGGGCGAGCGAGTCGGCGAGCACCTCGTCCATCGGCTCCACCTCGTAGACCGGCTGCCCGCGGTCGAGCGCCAGCAGCGCGCCGCGGATGGCCGGCCCCAGCCGCTGCGGATCGAGCCGGCTGCGCACCAGGAGCGTCGTGCTGTTGCCCTCGCCCGGCAGGTAGATCTCCGGCTCGGCCTCGGTGGCGATCGCCAGGTCGCGCGCGTTGGCGGCGACGCCGATGATCGGGAACGTCGTCGGCTTGGGCGATAGCACGCCCATGATGACGCCGCTGCCGACCGGGATGCGCCCCTTCAGGTAGCGGTCGGCGAAGGCCTGGTTGACGATTGCCGGCGCCGGGGCCGCGGTGAGGTCGCGTGGCTCGAAGGCGCGGCCGGCCGCGAGGCTGATGCCGAGCGTGTGGAAGTAGCCCGGGCTTACGGCGCGGATCTGCGCCACCGGGTAGTCGCCCGGCGCCGGCGGCGGCGCGCCCGCCACCAGGAAGCGCGACAGCGAGTGCGAGGCGGAGAGCGGCCGCACGTTGGTGGTGGCGGCGGCGGTGACCCCGGGGAGCTGCTCGACGCGGTCGAGCAGCCGCTGGAAGAAGCCCTGCGTCACCCGGTTGTCGCGGTAGACGGTGTCGGGCAGCGAGATGCGCAGGCTCAGCACCCGCTCGGTGCTGAACCCCGGATCGACGTGCAGCAGGTTCTCGAAGCTGCGGATGAGCAGCGTGGCGCCGGCCACCAGCACCACGGCGAGCGCGATCTCGCCGGCGCCGAGCAGCGCCCGCGCCGTGCCGCGCCGGCCGCCGCCGCCGCGGTCCCCCTGGCGCAGCGTGTCGCCGAGGTCGGCGCCGGTGCGGCGCAGCGACGGCAGCACGCCGAAGGCGAAGGCGGTCGCCACCGTCAGCAGCGCCGCGAACAGCAGCACCGGCAGGCTGAGCTGCGGCGCCGCCACGCTGCTCAGCCCGGGGCCGGCGAAGCGGCTCACCTCCGCGCCGAGGAGCGGCATCGCCCCCGCCGCCAGGGCGACGCCGAGCAGCGCGCTCAGCCCGCAGAGCACCACGCTCTCGGTCGCCAGCTGCCGCAGCAGCCGCCCGCGTCCGGCGCCGAGCGCGGTGCGCAGCGCCAGCTCGCGCTCGCGGCCGATGGCGCGCACCAGCAGCAGGTTGGCGACGTTGGCGCAGGCGATGAGCAGGACCAGCAGGACGGCGCCGAAGAGCGCCAGGACCGCCGGGCGCAGGTGCCCCACCAGCTCCTCCTGGAGCGGCACCACGCCGATGCCGAGATCGCGGTTGGTGGCGGGATAGCTCTGCTGCAGGCGGCCGGCGATGGTCGTCATCTCGCTCTGCGCCGCGGCGAAGGTCGCGCCCGGGCGCAGCCGCCCCACCACGCCGACGATGTGGTACCGCCGGTTGGTGCGGTCGTCCTCGCTCAGCCGCGACAGCGGCAGCAGGAGCTCGGCGTCGAGGGGGAACTGGCTGCCGGCCGGCAGCACGCCGGTCACCGTCACCACCTCGCCGTTGAGGCGCACCGCGCGGCCGATCACCCCGGGGTTGCCGTTGAAGCGGCGCCGCCAGAGCAGGTCGCTCAGCAGCACCTGCCGGTCGTGGCCGGGCACCTCGTCGGCGGCGACGAAGCCGCGGCCCAGGCGCGGCCGGACGCCGAGCAGCGGGAAGAGGTCGGCCGACACCAGCGTCGCCCGCACCTCCTCGGGCTGGCCGTCCACCGCCAGCACCGCGTCCTTGTAGCCGCTGAACGAATAGGCCGCGAGCCCGGCGAAGGCCCGGCTCTGCGCCCGCCAGTCGAGGTAGTCGGGATAGGCGGCGTCGATCGCCCCGGCCTGCGGATGCTGCTCGTGCAGCACCGCGAGCCGCCCGGCGTCGCGGAACGGCAGCGAGCGCAGCAGCAGCGAGTAGACCACGCTGGCGATCGCCGTGGTGGCGCCGATCCCCACCGCCAGGGTGAGCACCGCCACCGCGGTGAAGCCCGGGCTCCGGATCAGCACCCGCAGGGCAAAGCGCAGGTCTTGAGCGAGCTTCTGCATCTGTCGAGAGCGATCCCGGGGCGGGCGCGGCCCGCGGCGGCCGCGTCCCGTGGAGTATAGCGCGGCCGTTTCAGACCGGCGTGCTAGTGTCCCGCACGGCCAGTTCGTATGGTATTCGCTTGCCCTCCGGCTCCCTGGCGGCGTTGCGCCTCCTCACCGTAGTCCCTGCTACGCTTGCGTCGGCGCGCCTGGCCAGGAAGCCG
>JASLEW010000163.1 GCA_030150965.1 Thermoanaerobaculia bacterium
CGATCGTCGCCCCGGCCCCGGCGCCGGTGCCGCCCGCCGCCCCGGTGGCCGCGGCGCCGCCGAGCGCGCCCCTGGAGGTGACCGTGGACTTCACCCAGGAGTGCTGGGTGGAGGCACTGGTGGACGGCGGCAACCGCCGGGCGGAGATGCGCGAGCAGGGCGAGTCGATGCAGCTCGAGGCCAGGCAGAGCGTCGTCTTCACCAAGCTCGGCAACGCCGCCGCCGTCGAGATCCAGGTCAACGGCTATCCCTACCCGTTGGAGAAGAAGCAGGGCGAGGTCGTGCGCGGCCTCAAGATCGACCTCGACACCGTGCGCGAGCTCTCGGCGAAGACGAAGAAAGAGGGCCATTGACCGGTGGCCGTCGCCGCCAATCCCCTGATCGAGGAGGTCCTCTCCGGCGGCAACCGGCAGCTTCTGGAGCTGGCGGCCGGCGGCCTGCTGCCCCTGCCCCCGGAGCAGCTGCTGCCGCTCCAGGTGACCCTGGCGCGCGGCGCCGACGCCGAGATCGCCGAGCGCGCGGCCGCCAGCCTGCGCACCATCGACCCGCGCGTCGCCTCGCCGTTCCTGGCCCAGGATGCGGGGCCGGCCGAGCTGGCCTTCTTTGCCGCCGAGAACACCCATCCGGTCGTCCTGGAGACGATCCTGCGGCGGCGCGACGTGCCGCGCCAGCTCCTGGTGGACCTCGCCCGGCGTCTCTCGCCCGACCTCCAGGAGATGCTCCTGCTGCGCCAGGACGCGATCGTCGAGGAGCCGGCGATCCTCGACGCCCTGGAGGCCAACCGCCAGATCTCCCAGTACACGCAGCGCCGGGTCAGGGAGTACCGCGAGCACCTCCTGCCGCAGCGCTCCGCCGCCGCCCGCGCCGCCTTCGCCGAGGCCGAGGAGCGGCTGAGCGACGAGGAGCTCTCGGTGGCCATCGCCGCGGTGCGGCGCCTGCCCGCCGAGGGCGAGGCCGAGGAGCACACCGGCCTCTCCGAGGGGCAGATCCGCATGCTGAGCGTGCCGCAGCGGCTGCGTCTCACCCGCGGCGCCTCGCGCTCGATGAAGCAGATCCTGCTGCGCGACCCCAACTCCCAGGTGGCGGTCGCGGTGCTCCATCACAACAACTTCTCCGAGCAGGAGATGGAGCAGATCGCCCGCAGCCGCCAGGTGCCGGAGGAGGTGCTCCTCGACGTCTCCAAGCGCCGCGAGTGGGTGGCCCGTTACGGCATCTGCCGGTCCCTGGTGGGGAACCCCAAGACCCCGGTGGCGATCTCGGTCCGCCTGCTGCCCAGGATCTCGGTGCGCGACCTCAAGCTGATCTCGCGCGACCGCAACCTGGCCGACGCGGTGCGCTCCAGCGCTGCCCGTTTGTATACAATCAAATCAAAGTAGAGCCGTGCAGCTTCGGGGGACCATGGCCACCGATTTCTACGCCATCCTCGCCGTGGCGAGGACCGCCAGCGACGAACAGATCCGTCAGCGCTTCCGGCAGCTGGCCCGCGAGCGGCACCCCGACCGCTTCAGCGGCGAGCAGAAGCAGGTGGCCGAGCAGGCCTTCCAGGACATCACCCGGGCCTTCAACGTGCTCACCGACCCCGAGCGGCGGCGCCAGCACGACCTGGAGCTGGAGAAGCGCCAGCCGGCGGTTTCCGACCCCAAGCAGGTGGCGCGCATCTACCTCCAGCGCGGGGTCAAGGCATACCGGGAGAAGAATTTGATGGAGGCGGCGGACTACTTCGACCGTGCCACACGCTCCGATCCCGAGAGCGCCGTGGCCTGGTACAACCTCGGCATGGTCTGTTGCCAGAACCCGAGCTGGCTGAACCGCGCCGTGCCGGCGATCGAGCGCGCGTGCGAGCTGGAGCCGATGAACGCCGGCTACTGGAAGCAGGCCGGGCGCATCCTGGCGCTCGCCGGGCGCAACGACCGGGCGCTCGCCGCCTACCGCAAGGCGATCGAGTGGGGCGACGACGACCCGCTCGTCCAGGCGGCCCTGGACGATCTCTCGCGCTCCCCGCGGCGCGGCCTGTTCGGGAAGACGAACTGATGCTGCGCGTCAAGGCCTGCGGTCTCTCGGACGTCGGGCTGACCCGGGTGCACAACGAGGACTACTTCCAGATCGACGCCCGCCACCGCCTCTACGTGGTGGCCGACGGCATGGGCGGCCACAGCTACGGCGAGGTGGCGGCGCAGATCGCGGTCAAGGCCATCCACGACTTCGTCGAGCGGGCGGTCGATCACGATCCCTCCTATGCGCGGCAGCCGCAGCTGGCGGCGGCGGCCCCGGCGCCCGCGCGCGCCAGCGGCGCCATGGCGACCCTGCCGATGGGCGCGGTCGGCACCATGGCGCAGAGCGACGACCGCCTGGCGCGCCACTCGCGCCTGCTCAAGATGGCGGTGCGCAAGGCCCATGACAACGTGCTGTCGGCGATCAGCAAGGACGGCTCGCTCCAGGGCATGGGCACGACGGTCGTCGGCCTCCTGCTGGCGGGGCCGACCGCGGCGGTGGCGCACGTCGGCGACAGCCGCGCCTACCGCCTGCGCAACGGCCGCCTCGACCAGCTCACCCAGGACCACACCTGGGTGCACGAGCAGGTGGTGGCGGGACTGCTGTCGCAGGAGCAGGCGCGCTCCCACCCGCTCAAGAACGTGGTCACGCGCGCCCTGGGCGGCGAGAGCGAGGTGCTGGTGGACGTGCGCGAGGTGCAGGTGCTGCCGGGCGACCTCTACCTCCTCTGCTCGGACGGCCTGACCGGCATGCTCTCCGACGGCGAGATCCGCGACCGCCTGGGCTCGGGCCGCAACCTGCACGAGATCTGCCGCTCCCTGGTCAACGAGGCCAACGCCCGCGGCGGGCTCGACAACGTCACCGTGGTCCTCCTGTCGATCGAAGACGCCGACGACGCGCTCGACGCGCTCGACGCTCTCGACCCGCTCGACCCGATCAACGCGCTCGAGCCGCTGTAACGGCGGTCCGCCTCCTCCGCCTCCCGGCCCGGCTACAATGACCTCCATGCGCGAGGCGGGCGGGACCGGCCCGGCGCCGGCAGGCAGCAGCTCCAGGAGGCCCGGTCCGGTCGCCGTCGTCGGCGGCGGCCCGGCGGGCGGCGCGGCGGCCCTGGCCCTGGCCCGGGGAGGGGCGCAGGTCACCCTGTATCTGCCGGAGCGACCGGGGGAGAAGCCCTGCGGCGGCGCGGTCCCCGAGCACGTCCTGCCGCGCATCGCCGGCTTCGACCCGGCCGGCCTCGCCGCCATCCGCTCGCCGCCGCTGCGCATCGAGGACGCCGCGGGCGCGGGCCTCGACAGCGCGCTGGAGGGCATCCGCATCTTCTCCCGTCGCGACCTCGACCTGGCGATCGTCGACGCGGCCCGGGCCGCCGGGGCGCGCGTCGAGCCGGCCCGGGTCGAGGCGCTCGAGCCGTTCGGCCGCCCGCAGGCGGAGGGCGCGGCCGGCCTGGCCGACGCCGACGCCGGAGGAGGCGTGCGGGTCACCGCCGCGGGCGTCAGCCGCGACTACGCCTGGGTGGTCGGCGCCGACGGCGCCAGGGGCCTGTCGCGCCGCGTCGCCGGCCTCCGCCCGCAGGGGGAGAGCATCGGCCTGGGGGCGACGCTGCGCGGCCTCACCACCGACCGCCTGGTGCTCTTCTTCCCCTATCTGGCCGACTCCTACAGCTGGATCTTTCCGCGTCCCGGGGGTGCCTCGGTGGGCATCGCCTACTCGCCGCGCGAGGTCGGCGACCCGGCGGCGCGTGCGGTGCTGGACAAGATGCTGGACCGCTACCTGCCGTCCGGGTGGCGCGACCTGCCCGGCCCGCGCTACCGCTATCCGATCCCGGTCTACGGCCCCTGGACGATCCCGGGCGTCCGCCGCGCCCTGCGCCACCGCCTGCTGCTGGTCGGCGACGCCGCGGCCCTGGCCGACCCGCTGACCCGCGAGGGCATCCGCTACGGCATGCTCTCGGGCTGGTGGGCGGCGGAGAGCCTCCTCGCCGGGACCCCCTGGCGCTACCCGTCCCGCCTGGCCGCCGAGCTGGGCGAGGAGATGGAGCGCGCCGACCATGCCCGCGGCCTCTTCTTCACCGGCCCGGTGGGCCGCTGGATGCTGCCGGCAGCCCGCCTGCACCGCGGGGTGAGGCGGGTGCTGAGCGACCTCCTGGCCTGCCGCCAGTCCTACCTGACCCTGGAGAGCCGGCTGCTGCGGGAGGCGCTGCGGCCCTGAGGGGCCGCCCTTTGGGGACTTGCGGCGTCAAGCTGCCTGCTGACGCTCGACGGCGAGCAGTCTCGGGTGTCGGCCTTCAGCGTGCAGTCGCGGGTGGCATCGCATGGGCGCTTCGGCTCGCGCCTTGTGCGGCTCAAGCAACGGCACGCCGGCCTCCCGGGCCGGCCCCTGGTGCTCGACGACCCGGGCGGGTCCTGGTGGCGCGGAGCCGTTGGCTGCCTCCGGCCGGCCTCTCCGGCCGTGGACCAGGTCACCCGCGGATCAGGCGCCGGCGCGCAGCGGAGCCGCACGGCCGACCCGCTCTCCCACCAGCCGTCAGCCTGGCGGCAATACGCATTCCGGTGCGCAGGAGTCGCAGTGCACGATGACGAAGGTGCCGCAGGTCTGCGTGTAGCAGAGCTCCAAGCCGTCCTCGCCGGGCTGGCACAGCTCGCAGGAGTATCGCCGCGGACCGCAGGTCACTCCGGTGTCGAGCGACACGCCGCGGGTCGCATCGGCGCGAGTGCCGTCGCCGGAGAGGGTGGCAGGCAGCAGCGGGCCGTGGCAGGCCTGAGCGCCCGAGGCGGTGGGGCTGGGCGCCGCGACGTCCGCCGCGGCGGAGCCGCCGATCGCGGCCACGGAGGCCGGCGCCGAGGTGGACGGCGCGGAGGCTGCAACGGCGGCAGCGGCGCAGAGCACGAGCAGAACCAACGTGATCGAGGCAAGAAGGCTCGGTTTCTTCATGGAGGTTCTCCGGCAGCGAACGAGCTGGCTGCATGCAAGCTCTGAAAAATCAGTGCCGGCCATCCTCCACGAGGAGACAGCCGCCGCGCCGGGAGGCTCCCGCCACGAGGCGGCCGTGGCTAGAGGGCGAAGATGCCGCGGAGGCCGATCGCAAGGCCTGGGAGGAAAGGGCTGAACTCCGCGGGCGCTGGCCGCCAGGCGATCGGCTACCAACGCTGGGGACGCCGCAAGCGGCCCGCGCCGTCAGGATGCATCGCCTAGGACCGTCCGTCGATGGCACACGCCGGAATATGCTATGGTCATTGCCGAAATGCGCCTGCCACAGCTCAAGGCTTGGTGGTCACGGTTGCGCCGGGTGCGGCTGCGCTGGCCGGGCCGCGGCGGCGACCCCTCGCCGCTCGTCCTGCGCCGCGTCGCGCGCGCCGGCATCGGCGGCTTCGCCATCTCCATGCAGGCGGCGGGCATGGCGCCGATGATGCCGCCGGTCCCCATCCTCAGCCGGCCCGATCCGTCGCCGCCACGCGAGGTGGTGATGCCCGGGCCGGTCGAGGTGCCGTTCGCCGGCGCCCCCGGCGAGGACCCGCGCCCGGTCGTCGAGGCGAAGGTCAACGGCGCCGGCCCGTTCCGCTTCCGCGTGGAGACCGGGGCCCGGCTGGTCGGCATCACCGCCGAGCTCGCCGCCAAGCTCGGCCTCGCCCCGGTGGGCGGGCCCGCCGACTCGCCCGACTACCTGGCGAGCTCGATCGCGCTCGGCGCCGCCACCTTCAAGGGGGTGCGGCTGGTCACCCTGCCGCTGCCGGCGGGCGACATCGACGGCGTGCTCGGCCTGCCGCTGTTCGAGGACCTCCTTCTGACGCTCGACTATCCCGGCCGGCGCCTCCGCCTGGAGCGCGAGGGGCTGCCGCCGCCGAACGGCCGCGACATCGTGCCGGTCGCGCGCGCCGGCGACTTCTGGGACCTGCCCATCACCCTCGGCGGCGTGGCGGCGTCGGGCCTGCTCGACACCCAGTCCTCCGGCTCGGTGGGAGTGCCGCCCGAGCTCGCCGGCAAGCTGGCCTTCGACGGCCCGCTGCGCACCATCGGCAGGGCCCGTGGGGCCTTCGGCGTGGTGGAGGTGAAGGGCGGGAGCCTGGCGGGGGAGATGCGGATCGGCGGCTACACCTTCCCGCATCCGTTCGTCTCGGTGCGGGCGCTGCCGCCGCCCTTTCCGCAGCAGCCGATCATCGGCTCCAAGGTGCTGCAGCACTTCGTGGTCTCCCTCGACCAGCGCCACGAGCGGCTGCGGCTGGTCCACGCCGGGGCGGTGATCCAGCTGGCCGAGCCCGCGGCGCCCCCGGCGGCGAAGAAGCCGGCGGGCCGATGAGCGCCGCGGCCCCGTCCGCCGGCCCGCCCGCCTCGCCACCGCCGCCGGGAGAGCCCATCCTCATCCTCTCCTGCTACCGCACCGGCTCGACCCTGCTGCGCTACATCCTGGACGCCCATCCCGAGGTCTACGCCCCGCCCGAGCTGTACCTTGGCGAGGCGGCGCGCTACCAGGCGATCTTCGCCTGCGGGCTCGCCGGCATGCGCTACGAGCCGGACCACATCGAGAAGGTGCCAGCCGCGGTGCTGGAGCGGGTGCGCGTCGTCCTGGCCGGGCCGCTCGACGAGGGCGCGGCGCAGCACGGCAAGCGGGTCTGGTGCGAGAAGACGCCGAGCAACCTGGCGCCGATCAACATCGGCCTGCTGCGCCGGCTGCTGCCGGCGGCGAGAAAGGTCTGCCTGCACCGCCACTGCCTCGACGTGGCGCAGTCGCTGCTCAAGATGATGGAGCTCGCCGAGCTGCAGCCCTTCCTCGCCGCCAGCCGCGGCCTCGAGCTGGCCGCCGTCGTCGACTACTGGAACGAGCGCACGGCGACGCTGCTGGAGATCGAGAGCGAGGACGCCTCCCGCTGCCACCGGGTGCGCTACGAGGACATGGTCGCGGAGCCGGCGCGGGTGATCTCCGGCCTCTTCGGCTTCCTCGGCCTCCCCTGGGACGAGGGGCTGCTGACCGCGGCCTTCCAAGTGCAGCACGACAAGGGGCTGCAGGACCATTACATCGGCTTCACCCATTCGATCCATGCCGGCAACGTCGGCGCCGGCCGCGCCCTGGCGCTCGACGGCGTCCCGGAGCGCTCGCTGGCGGCGATGTTGCCGGCATGGATCGAATGGGTGAAGCCGATGTAATGGTCCTGCAGCCCCTTGTCGTGCTGCACTTGGAAGGCCGCGG
>JASLEW010000198.1 GCA_030150965.1 Thermoanaerobaculia bacterium
TCTGGCGGCTGGCGGGTCCGGCGGCGCCGCCGCCGGCGGACTCTCCCTGACCGCCCTCCTTGCGCGTCGACAGCGGCTGGCTGCGCTTGCAGTTGTCGCGGTAGATGGCGACCGCCTTGAGGCCCAGCTGCCAGCCCTCGACGTAGGCCTGCAGGATGTCGTCGGGCGTCGAATCCTCGGGCATGTTGATGGTCTTGCTGATGGCGCCGGAGATGAACGGCTGCACCGCCGCCAGCATCCTGAGATGCCCGGTGTAGTGGATGGAGCGCGAGCCCTTGGCCGGCTTGAAGGCGCAGTCGAACACCGGCAGATGCTCGGGCTTGAGGTGCGGCGCCCCCTCGATGGTGTCGTTCTCGTCGATGAACTCGACGATCTCGCGCACCTGCTCGCGGTCGTAGCCCAGCCGCTTGAGGGCGCGCGGCACGGTGTTGTTGACGATCTTGATCAGGCCGCCGCCGACCAGCTTCTTGTACTTGACCAGCGCGATGTCCGGCTCGACGCCGGTGGTGTCGCAGTCCATCATGAAGGCGATGGTGCCGGTCGGCGCCAGCACCGAGATCTGGCTGTTGCGCAGGCCGTGCCGGTCGCCCAGCTCGACCACGTCGTCCCAGGCGCGCTTGCCGGCCGACAGCAGGTCGAGCGGCGCGTGCGCCGGATCGATGCGCTTCATCGCCTCGCGGTGCTTGCGCATCACCCGCATCATCGGCTCGGCGTTGGCCTCGAACCCGGCGAACGGCCCCATCGCCGCGGCGATGCGCGCCGACTGCGCGTAGGCGGCGCCGGACATGAGGGCGGTGATGGCGGCGGCATAGCCGCGCCCGACCTCGGCGTCGTAGGGCAGGCCGCGCGCCATCAGCAGCGCGCCGAGGTTGGCGTAGCCCAGGCCGAGCGGCCGGAACCGATGGGAGTTCTCGTCGATCATGGGGGTCGGATAGCTGGCGAAATCGACCAGCATCTCCTGCGCCGAGATCACCACCTCGCAGGCGTGGCGGAAGCCCGCCACGTCGAAGCCGCTCTCCGGCTCGTAGAAGCGCATCAGGTTGAGCGACGCCAGGTTGCAGGCGGTGTCGTCGAGGAACATGTACTCGCTGCACGGGTTGCTGGCGTTGATCGGACCGGTCGCGGCACAGGTGTGCCACTCGTTGATGGTGGTGTCGTACTGCATGCCCGGGTCGCCGCAGATCCAGGTCGATTCGGCGATCTCGCGCATCAGCTCCCGCGCCTTGTAGGTGCCCATCGGCGCGCCGGTGGTGCGGGCGGTGGTCGTCCAGTCGCCGTCGGCCAGCACCGCGCGCATGAAGCCGTCGGTCACCCGCACCGAGTGGTTGGCGTTCTGGTAGGCGATCGAATCGTAGGCGCCGCCGGTGACGTTGAACCCGCCGGCGAAGCCGGCCTCGATCAGCGCCCAGGCCTTGCGCTCCTCGACCTCCTTGCAGCGGATGAAATCCAGGATGTCGGGGTGGTCGATGTCGAGGATCACCATCTTGGCGGCGCGGCGCGTCTTGCCGCCGCTCTTGATGACGCCGGCGAAGGCGTCGAACCCCTTCATGAACGACACCGGCCCCGAGGCGGTGCCGCCGCCGGCCAGCAGCTCCTTCGACGAGCGCAGCCGCGACAGGTTGCTGCCGGTGCCGGAGCCGTACTTGAACAGCATCCCCTCGGTCTTGGCCAGGGTGAGGATCGACTGCATGGTGTCCTCGACCGCGTTGATGAAGCAGGCCGAGCACTGCGGCTTCTCCTCGATCCCGACGTTGAACCAGACCGGCGAGTTGAAGCAGGCGTACTGGTTGAGCAGGATGTGGGTGAGCTCGGCGTGGAAGGTGGCGGCGTCGGCCTCGGCGGCGAAGTAGCCGCCGGTGCGCCCCCAGCCGGTGATCGTGTCGGCCACCCGGCCGATCAGCTGGCGCACGCTGTGCTCGCGCTGCGGCGACCCGAGCTGGCCGCGGAAGTACTTCGACACCACCACGTTGGTGGCGGTCTGCGACCAGCTCTTGGGGATCTCGACGCCGCGCTGCTCGAAGACCGTCTCCCCCTTCTCGTTGGTGATCAGGGCGTCGCGGACCTCCCAGTCGACCGCCGTGTAGGGGTCCACCCCCGGGGTGGTGAAATGGCGCGCGAACTGCAGGCCCTGCCGGGCCGGGGCGCTCTCGCCGCCGCCGGTCTCGGCCCCCCGGCCCGCCTGGCGGTCCGCGGCCGCTGCCGCCGCTCCGGGAGCTGCTGCCGGCGCGGGGGCCTGGGCCTTCCGCGCCTCCCGGGCCGCCACGTTCTGGACGTTCTGCTGGTTCCGGTTCGCATGCCTTCTCATCTCCTCGGGAAGGGGGGTCTGCGGCTCCATGCTGTCTCTCTCCTCGAAGTTCGACGTTTGGAACTAAAACCGGCGTCTGCTCCCCCCCGCCCGGCGGCACGGCGAGGGTGGTCCTCGGAAGGCGGCGCCACGGCTGCGCGAGGCCAAGTGCATCTCCAAAAGTACCCAACCCAGGACGCGATGTCAAGGGGAAAACCACAAGATATTGTGGTCAGGGTGCGAGGGTCCACCAAAGAGCCGGGTGGGGCCCCGAGGCCCGCTCCGAGGCGGCCCGGGCGTCGGGCCGGTTTGCCACCGCCACCTCCCCTAGGGAGATAATGCGCCATGCCCGACGATATCCGTAGGGAGCGCCGGGAGCCCGCGCCGCCGGAGGCTCCCGAGACCACCTCCGGCATCCCGGTCGCCGCCGCCTACCGGCCGGCCGACCTGGCCGGCATCGACTACCGGCGCCAGGTCGGCGACCCCGGAGAGTTCCCCTACGCCCGCGGCATCTACCCGGACATGTACCGGCAGCGCCACTGGACGATGCGCCAGTACGCCGGCTACGCCAGCGCCGAGGAATCGAACCGCCGGTACCGCTACCTCCTGGCGCAGGGCACCACCGGCCTCTCGGTGGCCTTCGACCTGCCCACCCAGATCGGCTACGACTCCGATCACCCGCTGGCCGGGGGGGAGGTCGGCCGGGTCGGCGTCGCCATCGCCTCGATCGAGGACATGCGCCGGCTGTTCGACGGCATCCCGCTCGACCGGGTGACCACCTCGATGACGATCAACGCCACCGCCGCCACCCTGCTCGCCCTCTACCTGGCCGTGGCCGAGGAGCAGGGGGTGGCCTGGGAGCGGGTGGGCGGCACCGTCCAGAACGACATCCTCAAGGAGTACGCCGCGCGCGGCACCTACATCTACCCGCCGCGCCATTCGCTCCGTCTGGTGACCGACGTCATCTCCTTCTGCGCCGACCGGGTGCCACGCTTCAATCCCATCTCCATCTCCGGGTACCACATCCGCGAGGCCGGCTCGACCGCGGTGCAGGAGGTCGCCTTCACCCTCGCCAACGGGCTCGCCTATGTCGAGGCGGCCCTCGGACGGGGCCGCAAGATCGACGAGTTCGCCCCGCGCCTGTCCTTCTTCTTCAACGCCCACAACAACTTCCTCGAAGAGGTGGCGAAGTTCCGGGCGGCCCGGAGGCTGTGGGCCGAGCTGGTGCGCGAGCGCTTCGCGCCGCGGGACCCGCGCTCGGCCTGGCTGCGCTTCCACACCCAGACCGCCGGCTCCACGCTCACCGCCCAGCAGCCCGCCACCAACGTCGTGCGCGTGGCCCTGCAGGCGCTGGCCGCGGTCCTCGGCGGCACCCAGTCGCTGCACACCAACGCGCTCGACGAGGCGCTGGGGCTGCCCACCGAGGACGCCGCCCGCCTGGCGCTGCGCACCCAGCAGGTGATCGCCTGCGAGAGCGGGGTGACGGCGGCGGCCGATCCGCTCGGCGGCAGCTACCTGATCGAGTCCTGGACCGACGAGATCGCCCGCCGCGCCCGCGACTACATCCGCCGCATCGACGGCATGGGCGGCGCGCTCGCGGCGCTGGAGGCGGGCTTCCAGCAGCGCGAGATCGCCGACGCCGCCTACCGCTACCAGCTCGCGGTCGAGGAAGGGCGCGAGAAGGTGGTGGGGGTCAACGTCTTCACCTCCGACGATGCCTCCCCCACCGAGGCGCTGACCATCGACCCCGCCGCCGAGCGCGCCCAGGTCGAGCGGCTGCGCGCCCTGCGTGCCCGCCGCGACGCCGCCAGGGCCGCCGCCGCCCTCGACCAGCTGCGCGCCGCGGCGGCCGAGGACCGCAACGTCGTGCCGCCGATCCTCGACGCCGTGCGCGCAGCGTGCACGCTGGGCGAGATCGCCGACACCATGCGTACCGTCTTCGGCGAGTACCGAGAAACCGGAATAGATTGATAGACGCAGAATCGATCAAAAGGTACCGCGGTAGCAAACAACCTCACGGCGCTTTTTGTGTGAGTCACGATCATCGATGGAATCGCCTTTGAGCGGCCGGTTTTCTATTGCTTTTCAAACGGACCGACGATAGGCTCCTCCACATGAAGGCCGATTGGCGAGACACACAGATCCTCCATGGCGTGAGCGAAAAAGATTTCTATCGCTACGCCGGCGAGGATTGCGCCGGACAGTACCTGGGAGGAGACCTGGTCTGCGAGCCGGCGTCCTACGGGCACGAGAACCGGGCCTTCTTTCTCTGTGCCCTGCTGCGCCTCTATTTCGAAGAGCGGGGAGGCGGCGTGGCCGTCGGCTCGCGTTATCCGATGCGCCTGGACGAGAAGTGGTCGCCGGAGCCGGACGTGCTGGCGGTGCGCGACGACAGGCGGCACCTGCTCACCCCCCGGCGCCTCGAGGGGCCTGCCGACCTGGTGATCGAGATCACCTCCCACTCCACCTCCTGGGTGGACGTCGGACGCAAGCTGCCGCGTTACCGCGAAGCCCGGGTGCCGGAGATCTGGCTGATCGATCCGTTCGCACGCTCCATCCGGACGGAGACCTGGAGCGCCGAAGCTGAAGGATATTGCATCCGGAGGATGACCACGGGACGCCTCGGCTCCGCCGTGTTTCCGGGACTCTGGATCGAGGCGTCCTGGCTGTGGCGGGAGCCCCTGCCTCCGGTGCTCGGGTGCCTGCGCCAGGTCCTCGCCCCACCGCGCTAGCGCTCCCAGGCTCCCGGGCCCTCCCCGCGCCGCCGCGGCCGCCGCGGGAGACGGCGAAGGCTCGGCCGCCCTGAGCGGCGTTGACTCCGCGGCTGGCGGGCGTACAATCGGTTTGTTCGCCTGTTCAAAGGGAGGCTGGGAGAGGGCGCGCGCGAACTTCCCCGCCCGCCGGCCATGCGGAGCCGAACTGTCCATCTACCCGCGGGACCTTGCCCTACCGAGGTTCTGCGCGCGGCGGCAGCGGCCGAGGGCCAGCCTCACGTGGTGCTCGCCTTCCTGCCGCCCGGCGACCACCTGACGGCCACCCTGGCGGGCCTCGCCGCCCTCTGGCCGGGCAGCCTGCGCCTCGGCTGCGAGGCGCTCAGCCAGTTCGCCGGCGCGACGCTGACCACCCGCGGCACCCTCCAGCTGTTCTGGCTGGACGGCCCGCTGCACGGCGCCGCCGTCGACGTCGTCGAGGGCACCCACGAGGCGCCGCCGCCGCCCGCACGCGCCGCGGCGCTCGCCAGGCGGCTGGCCGCGGCCGACGGCGCCCTGCTGCTGGTGGACGGCTGGCGCTTCCCCGCGGAGGGCTTCCTGGCCGAGCTGCGCCGCAACCTGGCGAGCGGCGGGGCCGCGGGCTCCGGCCCTCCCGGCAGCCCCCCGTCCTTTCCCGCCCCGCTCAACAGCACCGTGTGGGTGGGCGGCGCGCCGCCCGCCGGCCACCCGGCCCCGGAGCCGCCGCGGGTGGCGGGCGGCCTGGCCACGCAGGAGGGCAGCGGCGACGGCCCCGGGGGCCACGTCTTCTTCCAGGAGCGGGTGCTGCCGGCCGGCTGCCTGGCGCTCCTCTTTCATGGCGTCGAGCTGCGCATCGAGGTGGTGCGCGGCTGGGACCCGGCCTCTCCCATCTACACCGTCGGCCGCGCCGCCGGCAACGTCATCTTCGAGATCGACGGCAGCTCGGCCACCGACTGGTACCGCCGCTTTTTCACCACCGCCGACGGCAGCCTGGCGCCGATGCCCGAGTCGGCCTTCCGCTTCCCGCTCATCATCGAGGGGCCCAGCCCCGACCGGCAGGGCCTCTACCGCAGCATGAACCGCTTCGACCAGCCGCCCGGCGCGGTCAGCTTCTGGGGCAGCGTCGAGAGCGGCGACCGGGTGCGCCTCGGCATGGGCAACGACCTGTCGCTGGTGCGCACCGCCGGCGAGCTCGAGCTCGGCCCGCCGCCCGAGGCCGCCGTCCTCTACTCCTGCATCTGCCGCCAGCGCGTGCTGGGCGACGCGGCCGGCCGCGAGGTGGCGACCATCCACCGGGCGCTGGGGGAGGCGGCGCTCTCCGGGTTCTGCACCTCGGCGGAGATCGGCCCGACCCGCCGCGGCAGCCTGGCCCTCTACAACCACACCGCCATCCTGGTGCTGCTGTCGGAGCGGAGGGCGGCGGCGTGAGCTCCCCCGACCTCCTGGAGCTGGCCATCCTGCGCAACCTCCTGGCCGAGACCACCCGCGCCTACGAGGCCCAGGTGGCGCAGCTGTTCGCCGAGAAGGAGCTGGCCCAGGTCACCCTGGCTTCGATCGGCGACGGCGTGCTGACCACCGACCAGGCGGGTCTGGTCAAGTTCCTCAATCCGGTGGCCGAGACGATGACCGGATACACCACCGGGGAGGCCGCCGGCCGCCCCCTGGCGCAGGTCTTCCGCCTGCTGCCCGAGCGGCCCGAGGAGCCGCCGCGCCCGCCGCCGCCGGCCGGCCGCCCGCCGACACCGCCGCGGCAGGACGAGGGCAGCCCCGAGGTGGCCGAGGCGGTGCGCCAGGCGATCGTGGAGGGCCGCCACGTCCGCCTGGCGGAGCGCCTGACCCTGGAGCGGCCGGACGGCCGCCGCTACGCCGTCGAGAGCGTGTGCTCGCCGATCCGCGATCACGACGAGCGCATCGTCGGCGCGGTGCTGGTCTTCCAGGACGTCTCCGACAAGCGCCTGATGGCGCTGCAGCTCGCTCACCAGGCGCTGCACGACGAGCTGACCGGCCTGCTGAACCGCCAGGCGTTCGACGGCCACCTGCAGCGCTGCCTGGAGGAGACCCGCAGCGAGGGGACCACGCACGCCCTGTGCTACATGGACCTCGACCAGTTCAAGCTGGTCAACGACACCTGCGGCCATCTGGCCGGCGACGAGCTGCTGCGCCGCGTCGGCTCGCTGCTTCAGGACGCGCTGCGCGACGGCGACCTGGTGGCGCGGCTGGGCGGCGACGAGTTCGGCGTCCTGCTGCCGCGCTGCTCGCTGCTCGGCGCCGAGGGGCAGATGCGCAAGTTCCAGCGCAGCCTGCAGCAGTTCCGCTTCAACTGGCAGGACAAGTCCTTCCGCATCGCCCTGAGCATCGGCCTGGTGCCGGTCACCCGCGACTTCAAGTCGGTCGCCCACCTGCTGTCGGCCGCCGACCACGCCTGCTACGTGGCCAAGGAGAAGGGGCGGGACCGCATCCAGGTCTACCAGGAGGACGATGCCACCTTCATCCGCCGCCACGGCGAGATGAACTGGGTGCTGCGCATCCAGAAGACCCTGGAGCAGAACCGCTTCCGCCTCTTCGGCCAGCGCATCTTCCCGCTCGCCGGCGACGGCGGCCAGGGCCTCCACTTCGAGGTCCTCTTGCGCATGATCGAGGACGACGGCCGCATCCACCTGCCGAGCGAGCTGATCCGCGCCGCCGAGCGCTACGGCCTGATGCGCAGCGTCGACCGCTGGGTGATCCACACCTGCGCCCGCACCCTCGGCAGGCAGCCGCCGCGGTTCCTGGGCGCGCTCGACACCTGCTCGATCAACCTGTCGGCGGTGTCGCTCTCCGACGAGGGCCTGCTCGGCTACATCGAGGAGGAGCTGGCCGCCGCGGGCGTGCCGCCGGAGAAGATCTGCTTCGAGATCACCGAGACCGCGGCGATCGAGAACCTCCAGCAGGCCGAGCGCCTGATCGCCGGCCTGTCGGCGCTCGGCGTCCGCTTCGCGCTCGACGATTTCGGCACCGGCATGTCCTCCTACTCCTACCTGCGCGACATCCCGGTCAGCTTCCTGAAGATCGACGGCAAGTTCGTCAAGGACATCGTCAACGACCCGCTCGACCGCGCCATGGTCGAGTCGATCAACCAGGTGAGCCACGTCATGGGCATCGCCACCGTCGCCGAGGCCGTCCCCGGCGGCGCCGCGGTGGAGCGCCTGCGCAGCCTGGGCGTCGACTTCGCCCAGGGGAACTGGCTGGCGCCGCCCCGGCCAATGGACGAGGTCTGCGCCGGCGAGACCGCCGCCCAGAGCACCGGCCGGTAGGCGCGAGCCCCGCCCGCCCCACCCGTCGGCCCGCCGGAAGGGCCGCCCGGCGGCATGCCGCGCCGGCCCGGGCGGCGCCGCCCGCGCCCGTGACATGGGCCTGAACTCCCTATAGGATGGCCCCACTTTCGCGCACCCGCGACGATGGGAGGAGTGTGCAGCCGATGCCGACAGATTCAGGAGCGGGGGCCACCGGCTTCGTCCGCGAGCTGGGCCGGTTCGACTCGACCATGATGGTGGCGGGGTCGATGATCGGCTCCGGCATCTTCATCGTGCCGGCCGACATCGCCCGCAACGTCGGCTCGGCGGGGTGGCTGCTGGGCGTGTGGGTGGTCACCGGCCTGCTCACCGTCGCCGCCGCCCTTTCCTACGGCGAGCTGGCGGCGATGATGCCGCGCGCCGGCGGGCAGTACGTCTACCTGCGCGAGGCCTACTCGCCGCTGTGGGGATTCCTCTACGGCTGGACCCTGTTCCTGGTCATCCAGACCGGCACCATCGCCGCCGTCGCCGTCGGCTTCGCCCGCTTCCTGGGCGTCCTGGTGCCGGCCGTCGCGCCGGACGCCTGGATCGTACCCCCCATCAACGTCTCCAGCGGCTATGCCGTGTCGCTGTCGATGCAGCAGCTGGTCGGCGTGCTGCTGATCGTCTTCCTCTCCCTGCTCAACACCCGGGGCATCAAGCTGGGCAAGCTGATCCAGAACACCTTCACCGGCGCCAAGACGCTGTCGCTCGTCGCCCTCGTCCTGCTCGGATTGCTGCTCGGCCGCAATCACGCCGCCATCGCCGCCAACTTCGCCGCGCTCTGGTCGCCGAGGGACGCCGTGCCGATCGCTCCCGACCTGCCCTGGGTGCCGCCGATCGCGGCCGGCGCCGGGGCCCTCGGGCTGCTGGTTGCCATCGCCGTCTCGCAGGTGGGATCGCTGTTCTCGTCCGACGCCTGGAACAACATCACCTTCGCCTCGGCCGAGGTCAAGGACCCGCGCCGCACCCTCCCCTTCGCCCTCGCCGCCGGCACCATGCTGGTCATCAGCCTCTACGTGCTCGCCAACGTCAGCTATCTGGTGACCCTGCCGCTCGCCGCCATCCGCACCGCTCCCGACGACCGGGTGGCCACCGCCGCCCTCCAGGCCATGTTCGGGCCTGTAGGGGCGACCCTGATGGCGGTCGCCATCATCATCTCGACGTTCGGCTGCAACAACGGACTCATCCTCTCCGGACCGCGCGTCTACTACGCCATGGCCTGCGACCGGTTGTTCTTCCGCGCCACCGGCCGCCTCAACCGCCACCACGTACCCGCCAGGGGGCTCATCCTGCAGTGCGTCTGGGCCTGCCTGCTGGTGCTACCCCGCACCCGCCTGCGCGATGCCGCCGGCAATCCGCTGCGCGATGCCGCCGGGCATGCCCAATACGGCAACCTCTACAGCAACCTCCTCAACTACGTGGTGTTCGCCGTGCTGCTGTTCTACCTGCTGACCATCTGCGGCCTGTTCCGCCTGCGGCGCACGCGGCCCGAGGCGGCGCGCCCCTACCGCGCACTGGGCTATCCGCTGGTGCCGGCCTTCTATCTGCTGGCCGCGGCGACGATCGAGGTGGTGCTGCTCGTCTACCGCACCCAGACCACCTGGCCCGGCCTGCTGATCGTGCTCACCGGCATCCCCGTCTACCTGTGGTGGCGGCGGTCCGCCGGACCGGACGCCGGGCGACCGGGCGGCGAGGATCTCTGGTCCTCGCCATCATCCGACGCCGGCCGAGCCGGCGAGGCCGGCGAAGCTGGCGGCTCCGGCAGCTCCGCCGCCCCGCCGGCCACCGCCGGCCGCGCTCTCGCGCCCTGAAACTCAACTCTTTGCGGAGGTTCCTCGCTCATGGCCAACCCTCTGTTCGCCACCAAGCCGCTCAGCCTGCTGCTGCAGGAGATGGAGGGCAGCAACCGGCTGAAACGATGCCTGGGGCCGGTCCAGCTGTCGGCGCTGGGCGTCGGCGCGATCATCGGCACCGGCATCTTCGTGCTCACCGGCGTCGCCGCGCATGACAAGACCGGCCCGGCGCTGATGCTGTCGTTCGTGGTCTCGGGCCTGGCCTGCATCTTCGCCGCCCTCTGCTACGCCGAGTTCGCCTCGATGGTGCCGATCGCCGGCTCGGCCTACACCTACGCCTATGCCACGCTCGGCGAGCTGTTCGCCTGGATCATCGGCTGGGACCTGGTGCTGGAGTACGGCGTCGGCTCGGCCACGGTGGCGCACGGCTGGTCGCACTACTTCCAGGACCTGATCGGGATCTTCGGCATCCACCTGCCGGCGTCGCTCACCAACGCTCCCTTCGACTGGCAGGGCGGCCACGCGGTGATGACCAGCTCGATCATCGACGTGCCGGCGATCGTCATCACCTTCATCATCACCGTGGTGCTGGTCGTGGGCATCAAGGAGAGCGCCAGCTTCAACGCCGCGATGGTGATCATCAAGCTGGCCGTGGTGCTGTTCGTCATCGCCGTCGGCGCGTTCTACGTCAACCCCGCCAACTGGCACCCGTTCGCGCCGTTCGGCTGGTCGGGATTCAGCTTCTTCGGCAAGACCCTGTTCGGCCAGACCGGCCCGGGCGGCGAGCCGGTCGGCATGCTCGCCGGCGCGGCGATCATCTTCTTCGCCTACATCGGCTTCGACGCCGTCTCGACGCAGGCCGAGGAGGCGCGCAACCCGCAGAAGGACGTGCCGATCGCCATCGTCACCTCGCTCATCGTCTGCACGGTGCTCTACATCGCCGTGTCGGCGGTGCTCACCGGCATGGTCCCCTACAACCAGATCGACATCAACGCCCCGGTCTCCGCCGCCTTCCGCCAGGTCGGCCTCCCCTGGGCGCAGGCGCTGATCTCGGTCGGCGCGCTGACCGGCATCACCTCGGTGCTCCTGGTGATGTCGCTGTCCCAGCCGCGCATCATGCTGGCGATGGCGCGCGACGGCCTGCTGCCGAAGGGCTTCTTCGCCGCCGTGCATCCGCGCTTCCAGACCCCGTGGAAGGCGACCATCCTGACCGGCTGCTTCGTCGCCCTGGCGGCGGGGCTCCTGCCGCTGCGCATCCTGGCCGAGCTGGTCAACATCGGCACGCTGCTCGCCTTCGTCATCGTCTGCGCCGCGGTGCTCATCATGCGCCGCACGCATCCCACGACCGTCCGCCCGTTCCGCGTGCCGGGTTCGCCGCTCACCCCGGTCTTCGGCATCGCCACCTGCCTGCTGCTGATGTTCTCGCTGCCGGTCGAGAACTGGATCCGGCTGGTGGTCTGGCTGGCGATCGGCTTCCTGATCTACTTCGGCTACGGCCGCCGTCACAGCGTGATGCACGACTACGCCGGGCCACGGGACGAGCCCGCGGCCGGGGCGCCGCACCGCTGAGCGGGGGGCCGCCGCGGCGGCCCGAGGCAGGCACCGAGCAGAGGGCCGGGGGGCGCCGGGCGCGCCCCCCGTTTCGTTGCGGCGGCGATCGGAAGGGGCGGGAGCGGCGGGACGGGCGAAGCTCGTCCCCGGCCTCCCGCGGGCGCTACTTCCCGGCGGGCTTCTCGGGTGCGGCCGGCGCCGCGGTGCGCAGCGCCTGGAGCTTGTCCTGGATGTCCTTGAGCTTCGACTCCGGCAGCAGCAGCACGGTGTCACGGCCGGTGGCCTTCGCCGGCACGCCCCTGGCGGCGCCGGTCAGCGGCGGATAGAGGGTCAGCGTCTCGTTGCCCGCCTGCCCCCCCTTGAGCTCGAAGGTGAGCAGCGGCTTCGCCGTCCCGGCGCCGAGGCCCTGCGCCTCGGCCGGCGACAGCAGGCGGTCGGCCTTCGCCTCGGTCACCGCGAACAGCAGGTCCGAGACCGGCAGGTAGGAGATGGTGACCGGGCCGCGCTTCCAGTCGGTGCCGGCGCGGCTCAGAAGCAACGTGCCCTGGCCGTCGCGCACCACCGCCGCCTCGATCTGGTGCACCTCCAGGCCGGAGAGCAGCGGCGAGCGCCACTCGGCCGGCGGTTTGGCCAGCGTCTCCGGCAGGGTCGAGCGGGTCTCGACCAGGGCGCTCCCCACCTCGGCGTTGGTCAGGGTGCCCGGGTTGCCGGGCGCGGCGGGCTGGCCGGGGCCGCCGGGGGCGGTGGAGGGGGGAGCCGGATGGCTGCTGCCGAACTCCGCCTTGAACGGTTGCGCCTGGCCGGCCACCACCGCCTCGATCTCCGCCCGCGGCGGCGCCAGGCCGAGCTGGGCCGGGGGCGGCGCGGGCGGATCGAGGAAGCGCTCGGCGGAGAGGCCGGTGAGGTCGGTGAGGAGCTTCTCCACCTGGTCGCGGTCGGCGCGGTCGGCGAAGGGGCTCTCCAGCCAGAAGCGGTCGCCGCGCTTGGCCAGCACCACGCGCGGGCCGGAGCCGGCCGTCCAGGCCAGCCGCTCGACGCGGTCGCGGTCGCCGTGGAACAGCTGGCGGTCGCGCCAGTCGCCCGGCTTCTTCTGCAGGTCGGTGAAGAGCGCGTCGCTCGCCACGTAGGCCGCCGGCTGGCCGGCGAGGCCCACGATCATCTCGCCGCCGGTCGGCACCGCGGCGCCGACGTCGAGCACGGTCTCGCGGCTCCGGCCGGCCGGTCCGGCCACGGTCAGCGCCACCACGGCGCGCGGCTTGTCGAGGCCCACCTCGGCGGGCACCGCCTGCTCCAGGGTGCGGCTCTTCTCCAGGTTCACCAGGCTGTCGAGCAGCCGGTCCACCGCCGCGCCGTCGGCCCGCGCCCGGTCGGCGGCGGGCTGGACGATCCGCCAATCCACCCCCTCGGCGCCAGCCGCCGGCGGCAGGCCGCCGGCGCCGGCGGCGCC
>JASLEW010000243.1 GCA_030150965.1 Thermoanaerobaculia bacterium
CGCTGGCCGGCCCCGCGGCGGGGCCGGAGGAGGCGCCGCTCTACGGCGAGCGCCACGCGGCGCTGCCGGCCGCCGCGACCGCCGCGCTCGGAGCGCTCGCTGCCCGCCACCGGCTGACGCTCGCCACCGTGGTCCACGGCGCCTGGGCGCTGCTGCTGAGCGGCGCGACCGGCGAGGAGGACGTGGTCTTCGGCAGCACGGTGTCGGGACGGCCCGAGGAGCTTCCCGGGGTCGAGGGCATGGTCGGCCTGTTCATCAACACGCTGCCGGTGCGGGTGATGGTCGATCCCGACGCCGCGCTCCTCCCCTGGCTCGCCGCGCTCCAGGCGGCGCAGCTCGCCGCCCAGGCGCACCAGCACGCGCCGCTCGCGACGATCCAGCGCTGGGCCGGGCTGCCCGCGGGGCAGCCGCTGTTCGACACCCTCCTGGTGGTCGAGAACACGCCCGCGCCCCGGGCGGTGCCGCTCACCAGTCCGATCCGCGTGCTCGGCTCGCGCCACCACGTGCGCACCCATTACCCGCTGAGCGTCGGCGTCGAGCCCGGGGAGAGCCTGCGCATCCGCGCCACCTTCGACGAGCGGCGCCTGGACGGCGGCCGGGTCGATCTGCTGCTGGAGGCGCTTCTCGGCCTCCTGGCGGGCTTCGCCGCGGCGCCCGAGCGGACGCTCGGCGAGATCGCGGCGCTGCCGGCGGCGGGCGGGAGCGGTGCGGCGGGCGAGGGGCCGGTTCGCGGGGCTGACGGTGCGGCGAGTGCGAGGGGGGCGGACCCGGCGGACGGCGCGGCGGCGGCCTCGCCTGGTGGGGCCGGCGCCGCCGGCGCCGCCTGCGCCATGGGTTCGCTTCCCGCGGAGAGCGCGGCGGCCGGGTGGCCCGGCGAGGCCGATCTCGGCGCCCTGCCGCTGCACCTCCAGTTCGACGCGCAGGCGGCGCGGGCGCCGGAGCGCCCGGCGGTGTGCTGCCGCGAGGTCGGCGGTGTCGGCGATGTCGGCGATATGGGCGACACCGAGGTCAGCTACGGTGAGCTGGCGGCGATGGCGAACCGTCTCGCCCATCGCCTGGTCGCGCTCGGCGTCGGCGCGGAGGTGCCGGTGGTCTCGGCCGTGCCGCGGTCGCCGATGGCGATCGCCGCCTTCCTGGCCGTGCTGAAGGCCGGCGGGGTCTACATTCCGGTCGAGGCCGCGGTCCCCGCGGAGCGGCTGGCGCTCCTCCTGAAGGACACCGCCGCGCCGGTCCTCCTGGGCGGCCGGCTGCCGGGGGCACCGGCTCCCGCGGTGCACCTGGCGCGGGCGCGGCGGGTCGATCCCGCCGCCGTGGCAGGCTTCCCCGAGACGCCGCCCGCCGTCGCCGTCGCGCCCGAGCAGCTCGCCTACCTGATCTACACCTCGGGCTCGACCGGGCGCCCGAAGGGAGTCGGGGTGGCGCACGGCGCCGCCGCCGCGCACATGGGCGTCGCCGCCTCCTGCTTCGGCATCGCGGCGGGAGACCGGGTGCTCCAGTTCACCTCGCTCGCCTTCGACGCCGGGCTGGAGCAGGTGGCGGCGGCGCTCGTTTCGGGGGCGACCCTGGTGATGCGCGGCGAGGAGCGCTGGGATACGGCCGACCTGGGCGACCGGCTGGTGCGCGAGCGGGTGGACGTCGCCAACCTGCCGACCGTCTACTGGGCGCAATGGGCGGAGCGGCAGGCGGCGCTCGCCGAGGGGGCGGCGGACGGGCCGCGCCCGCCCGGCCTGCCCCGGCTGCCCCGCCTGCCCCGCCTGCCCCGCCTGATTATCGCCGGCGGCGAGGCGATGCCGCGCGCGGCGGTGCGCGCCTGGCAGGCCGGCCCGTTCGCCGGCGTCCGCCTGGCCAACGCCTACGGCCCGACCGAGGGGATCGTCACCGCGGCGCTCGCCGAGGTGCCGCTGCCGGCGCCCGACCCGGTGCCGCTCGGCAGGACGCTCCCCGGCCGCGCCGGCCACGTCCTGGACCGCCGGCAGCGCCCGGTGCGCCCCGGGATGGCGGGGGAGCTGTGCCTGGGCGGGCCGCTCCTCGCCCGCGGCTACCGCGGCGACCCCGCGGCGACCGCCGAGCGCTTCGTCCCCGACCCGTTCTCGGACCTCCCCGGCGGCCGGCTCTACCGCACCGGCGACCGGGTGCGCCTGCGGCCGGACGGCGGGCTCGACTTCCTCGGCCGCGTCGATGCGCAGATCAAGGTGCGCGGGGTGCGCATCGAGCCCGGGGAGGTCGAGGCGGCGCTCGGCGCGCATCCGGCGGTGCGCGAGGCGGCGGTCGCGTTGCTTCCGGCCCAGCTCACCGCGTTCGTCGTGGCGGAGGGCGCGGCGCCCACGGCGCTGGAGCTGCAATCGCACCTCCGCCGCAGCCTGCCGGCCGCCTACGTCCCGGCCGCCTACGCCTTCGTGCCCGCGCTGCCGCGGACGCCGGGCGGCAAGATCGACCGCCGCGCCCTGCGCGGGCTGGCGGACGCGGACGGCAGCCATCCGGCGGTCGCCGCCACCGGCGGCGGCGGGGCCGCGGGGGAGATGGACGAGGCGCCGCGCACCCCGGTGCAGGAGCTGCTCGCCGGCCTCTGGTCGGCGGTGCTGGGCGTGCCGCGGGTCGAGCTGCACGACGACTTCCTCGCCCTCGGCGGGCACTCGCTCACCGCGACGCTGCTGCTGTCGCGCATCCGCGAGGCATTCCGCGTCGAGCTGCCGCTCGGCGAGCTGTTCGCCGCGCCGACGCTCGCCGCCCAGGCGGAGCGGATCGAGGCGGCGCGCGCCGCCCCGGCCGGCC
>JASLEW010000253.1 GCA_030150965.1 Thermoanaerobaculia bacterium
CCGCGGCCGTGCCGGGCAGGCCGCCGCGCGGCCGGCGGGCCGCCGCCCAGGGCGAAGAGCTTCAGCCGCAGGACGGGCCCGCGCGCCAGGTCGAACGGCCGCGCCTCCTCGGCCTCGACCTGGCGCAGCAGCTCGGCCTCCCGCGCCGGCTCCGGCAGGGCCGCGAGGTCGATCACCGGCAGCAGGCCGAGAGCGGAGGCAGCGGCGCCGGCGGCGGCAGCGGCGGGTGCCGGACCGATCGACTGCCGCGGCGCCCCGCCCACCTCCGGGAAGGTGGTGCGCAGCGTCTGATGGCGGCGGATCACCTCGGCGAGGCTGGCGGCCAGCGCCCGCCGGTCGAGGCGTCCCTCGAGCCGCACGGCGAGCGGCACGTTGTAGGCGGCGCTGGCCGGCTCCAGCTGATCGAGCAGCCACAGCCGCTCCTGGGCGAAGGAGAGCGGCAGGCCGCGGCTTTCGCCGGTCGCGGCACTCCCGGCAGGTCGCGGGCCGGAGTCCGGCGGCCGGGCGGTGATCGGCGGGATGGGCGGGACCGCCTGCGGCCCGCCCAGGCGCTCCGCCCGCACCGCCGCCTCGACCGCGGCGGCGAGGCCGGCCACGGTCGGCTGCTCGAAGAGCTGGCGCAGCGGCAGCTCGACGCCGAAGGCGCGGCGCACCCGCGCCATCACCTGGGTGGCGACCAGCGAGTGGCCGCCGAGATCGAAGAAGCTCGCCTCCGCCGCCACCTCCGCGAGCCCGAGCACCTCGGCGAAGATGCCGGCGACGACCTGCTCGACCGGCGAGGCGCCGTGCGGCGACGCCCCGTGCAGCGACGCCCCGCCGGCCAGCGGCGACAGCGCCGATGGCGCCAATGGCCCCGCGGACGCGGCGGGCGCCGGCAGGGCCCGGCGGTCCACCTTGCCGTTGGCGGTGAGCGGCAGCACGTCGAGCAGCACGAAGGCGGACGGCACCATGTAGGCGGGGAGGCGCCGCGCGAGCGCGCCGCGCAGGTCGAGGCTTGCCCCGGCGCCGGGCTCGGCCACCACGTAGGCGACCAGCCCGCGGCCGGCCGCCAGGTCGGTGCGCAGCAGCACCGCCGCCTCGCGCACCCCGGGCAGCTCGCGCAGCACCGTCTCGACCTCCCCCGGCTCGATGCGGAAGCCGCGCAGCTTGACCTGATGGTCGGCGCGGCCGCGGAACTCCAGCACCCCGTCGCCGCGCCACCGCGCCAGGTCGCCGGTGCGGTAGAGGCGCTCGCCGGGCGTTCCCCGGGCGGCGGCGAACGGATGCGGCACGAAGCGCTCGGCGGTCAGCTCCGGCCGGCGCCAGTAGCCGCGCGCCAGGCCGTCGCCCCCCAGGTACAGCTCGCCCGGCACGCCCGGCGGCACCGGCAGCAGCCGCGCGTCCAGCAGGTAGACGTCGGTGTTGGCGATCGGCACCCCGATCGGCACGCCGTGCGCCGGCGGTGCCGGCGGTGCCGCCGGCCCCGCCCCCGCTTCAGGCGCGGCAGGCGCGGCGACGAGGTGGCAGGTCGCGACCGTGGTGCTCTCCGTCGGGCCGTAGCCGTTGACCAGGCGCCCGGGGTGCGGCCCGGCGAGCACCTGCCGCACCGCCTCCGGGTCCACCGCCTCGCCGCCCCACAGCAGGTCCTGGAGCGGCGCGAAGGCGTCCGGCCTCTCCCGCCCGACCTGGTTGAACACCGCGGTGGTCAGGATCAGGGCGTCGAGACGGCGGCGGCGGATCTCGGCCGCCAGCCCCTCGGCCGAGAGCAGCGACTCGCGGGCCACGACTGCCAGCGTCGCGCCGCCGAGGAGGGCGCCCCAGATCTCGAAGGTCGCCGCGTCGAACGACAGGCTCGCGGCCTGCGCCACCCGCACGCCGGGGGCGAAGCGCAGGAAGGCGAACTCGTGCGCCAGGCGCAGCACGTTGCGGTGGGTGACCTCGACCCCCTTGGGCCGCCCGGTCGAGCCCGAGGTGAAGAGCACCGCGGCGAGGTCCAGGGCGCCGGCCCCGGACTCCGGCGCCGTCTCCCGCTCCGCGGCGGCGATGCGCTGCCGCTCTGCGTCCAGCAGCAGCAGCTCGACCGCGCAGCCGGCGACGCAGGACGCCAGCCGCTCCTCGGTGAGGACCAGCGTGAGGCCGGTGTCGGCCACCTGGAACGCCAGGTGCTCGGCGGGGTGGTCGGGGTTGAGCGGCACATAGGCCGCGCCCGCCTTGAGGATGCCGAGCATCCCGGCCACCATCGCCGGCGACCGCTCGACGCAGAGGCCCACCCGGTCGCCCCGCGCCACGCCCAGCCGCCCAAGGGTCCAGGCCACGCCGTTGGCCCAGCGCTCCAGCTCGCCGTAGCGGACCGCCTGCGCGTCGCCGGCCACCCCCTCGACCGCCGGCGCCGCCGCCAGGGCCGCCGCCACCGCGGCGAAGCGGGCGTGGATCGTCGTCTCGCGCGGGAAGGGCGCCGCGGTGTCGTTCCAGGCGACGAGCAGCTGGTGGCGCTCGGCGCCGGCGAGCAGCGGCAGCTCCGCCAGCCGCCCCTCCGGCGCCGCCACCGCCGCCGCGAGCAGGCGCTCGTAATGACCGAGGAGGCGTTCGATCGTGGCGCCGTCGAACAGGTCGGCGTCGTGCTCCAGGTGGGCCAGGAGAGCCCCGTCCTCCCGCTCCCCCACCGACAGCGTCAGGTCGAACTTCGCCATCCGCCGGCCGACCGCGAACGGCGACAATCGCAGATCGACCACCGCCCGCTCGCGCGGCGGCACGTTCTGCAGCACGAACGTCGCCTGCACCAGGGGCGAGTGGGACAGCGTGCGCTCGGGGGCCAGCTCCAGCACCAGCCGCTCGAACGGCAGGTGCTGGTAGACGAAGGCGTCGAGGCTCTCGCGCTGCACCCGTCCCAGGAGATCGGCGAAGCTCGGATCGCCGGAGAGGTCGCCGCGCATCACCA
>JASLEW010000283.1 GCA_030150965.1 Thermoanaerobaculia bacterium
GCCGGCGGTGGGGAAGCCGCGGCAACGGCTCCCGAGCCGCCGTGGAGCCCGGCACCCCGGTCTCCACCGGCTCCTTCGGCACCCGGCGGCGCGAGCGGCCGCAGGTCGATCACCGGCAGCGGCACCGCCGCCGGCGCGGCGATCCACTGCGCCGGGCGGCCTTCGGCCTCGCCGAAACGGGTGCGCAGCGTCTCGTGGCGCCGCGCCACGCCGCCGAGCGCCCGCGCGAGCGCCCGCGGGTCGAGCCGGCCGCGCAGGCGCACGGCCAACGGCACGTTGTAGACCGCCAGTCCCGGCGCCAGCTGATCGAGGAACCAGAGCCGCTCCTGGGCGAAGGAGAGGGGGACCGGCGCGTCCGGCGGCAGGGCGCGGCGGCGCAGCGCGGGGAGCGCGTCGCGCTCGCCGCGGGAAAGCGCCTGCTCCGCCAGGGCGGCGAGGCCCGCCACCGTCGGCTCCTCGAAGAGGGCGCGCAGCGGCAGCTCGATCTGGAGGCGCTCGCGCAGCCGCGACATGACCTGGGTGGCGAGCAGGGAGTGGCCGCCCAGCTCGGTGAAGAAGTCGTCCTCGACGCCCACGCGCTCGGCGCCCAGGACCTCGCACCAGATGCCGGCGACGATCTCTTCCAGCGGCCCGCGCGGCGGAACGAACCCCGCCGCCTCGTCGCCGCCGGCCTCCGGCGCGGGAAGCGCCCGGCGGTCGAGCTTGCCGTTGGGCAGGCGCGGCAGGCGCGGCAGCACCACCACCGCCGCCGGCACCATGTAGTCCGGCAGCTGGCGCGCCAGGCGGTCGCGCAGCTCGCGGCCGCGGATCCGCGCGTGCGCCGCGCGGTCCGTGGCGGGGCCGAGCGTGGGCGAGGTTGTCCCCGCGCCGAGAGCAGGCGAGTCGGCTCTGGAGCCGAGCGTGGGCAAGGTGCCCTCCGTGCCGAGCGCGGCGGAGGCGGCTTCGGCACCAGGCAAGGAGAAGGTGCCCTCGGTGGCTGCCGCCGCCGGCGTCCCCTCCTCTTGCGCCTCCTCCACGTAGGCCACCAGGCGGCGGTCGCCCGGGGCGTGCTCGCGCGCCACGGCGACGGCCTCGCGCACGCCGGGCTCGCGGCGCAGCAGCGACTCGATCTCCCCCGGCTCGATGCGGAAGCCGCGCAGCTTGAGCTGCTGGTCGGTGCGTCCCTGGAACTCCAGCTCGCCGCCGGCGCGCCAGCGCACGCGGTCGCCGGTGCGGTAGAGACGGCTGCCGGCGGGGCCGAAGGGATCGGGCAGGAAGCGCTCGGCGGTCAGCGCCGGCTGGCCCAGGTAGCCGCGCGCCAGGCTCTCGCCGCCCAGGAAGAGCTCGCCGGCCAGGGCGACCGGCGCGGGCTCCATCTCGCCGTCGAGCACCAGGGTGCGCAGGTTGGCGAGCGGCCGGCCGATCGGCGGCGGCAGGTGCGCCATCGCCTCCGGCTCCTCGCCGGGCGCTCCGGGCGTTCCGAACGCTCCCGGCGCTCCGGGTGCTCTCGGCGCTCCGAATGCTCCGGGTGCTCCAGGTGCTCCGGGCGTTCCGAGCGCTCCTGGTGCTCCGGGAGTTCCGAGCGCTCCTGGTGCTCCGGGAGTTCCGCGCGCTCCCGGCGCTCCAGGTGCTCCGAGCGCTCCCGGCGCTCCGGATGCTCCAGATGCTCCTGGTGCTCCGGGTGCTCCAGGCGTTTCGGCGGCGCCGGGGAGGCAATGGTAGGTGGTGGCGCAGACGGTGCATTCGGTGGGACCGTAGGCGTTCCAGAACTGCCGCCCCACCCGCCAGCGGGCCACCACCTCGGGGGCGCAGGGCTCCCCGGCGACCATCAGCACGGCGAGGCCGGGCAGCTCGCGCGGATCGAGCAGCGCCACCATCGCCGGCGGCAGCGTCGCCGTATCCACGGCGTGCCGCCGCAGGAGGGCGGTCAGCTCGCGCGGCGACATCATCTGCTCGCGCGTGCCGTAGACCAGGGTGCCGCCCCAGGCGGCCGCCTGGAAGAACTCGGTCACCGAGGCGTCGAAGCTGGGGGAGGAGAACTGGATCACCCGGCGCGGGTGCCCCAGGCCGCGCCGCACCGCCTCGGAGAGGATCAGGTTGTAGAGGCCGCGGTGCGGGATCACCACGCCCTTGGGGCGGCCGGTGGAGCCGGAGGTGTAGATGACGTAGGCGGCGTTGTCCGGCAGCGCGGCGGCGGGAGGATCCTGCTCGTCCGCATCGCCCGCCGGCAGCGGTGCCGCGGCTGCCGGCGGGCGTTCGCCGGAAGCCGGCGCCTCCGGGTCCCCTTCCCTGCCGGCCGCGGCCCCGGGCTCCGCCTCCGGCTCGCCGTCCAGCGCCAGGACCGGCGCCCCGGCGGCCAGGGCGCGGTGGCGCTCCATGGTCACCACCACGCGCGGCGCCGCGTCGCCGACCATCAGCGCCAGGCGCTCGGGCGGATAGGTCGGATCGAGCGGCACGTAGGCGCCGCCGGCCTTGAGCACCGCCAGGACCGCGACCGCGAAGCCGGCGCCGCGCTCCAGGCAGATGCCCACCCGGCTCTCCGGCACGATGCCCAGGCGGCGCAGGCGGTGGGCGAGGCGGTTGGCCCTCCGGTTCAGCTGGTCGTAGGTCAGCCGCAGGCCGCCCGCGCCGTCCAGACCATCCGCCCCATCCGGGCTGTCACGGTCGTCCGCGCCGTCCTCCGCGTCCGGGCCGTTCCTGGCGTCCGCGCCCTCCGCGACCAGGGCCAGGGCCGCGGGGGTCCGCCGCACTTGCTCCTCGAACAGGTGGTGGGCGGGGCGCACCTCGCCCCAGGAGGCGCGGCTGCCGCTCCACTCGTCGAGCAGCTGGCGGCGCTCCGCCTCGCCGAGCAGCGACAGGCGCGCCACCGGGACGTCCGGCGCCGACACCGCGGCGGCCAGGAGCTGGCGGAAATGGCCCGCCAGGCGGGCCGCCGACGCCGCCGAGAAAAGCTCGGTGCTGTACTCGAGCGACCCGGCGATGGCGCCTCCCGCGCCGGGCTCCTCGGCCAGGGAGAGGAACAGCTCGAACTTCGCCTGGCCGCCGTCGAGCGGCGCGGCGGACAGCGCGAGGCCCGGCAGCGGCGGGCTCGGCAGCGGTGCGTTCTGCAGCTGGAAGCTGGCCTGGACCAGGGGCACGGAGCGGCCGTCGCGCGCCGGGCGCAGCTCCTCGACCAGCTTCTCGAACGGCAGCTCCTGGTGATTGAAGGCGGCGAGGGTCAGGGCGCGCACCCGCGCCAGGAGCTGGCGGAAGCTGGGGCCGCCGCGGAGGTCCAGGCGCAGCACCAGGATGTTGATGAAGAAGCCGATCAGCCCCAAGAGCTCGGGACGCCCGCGGTTGGCCAGCGCCGTGCCCACCGCGAAGTCGTCCTGGCCGCTGGTGCGTCCCAGCACCACGGCGTAGCCGGCGAGCAGGGTCATGAACGCCGTCGCCGTGCCGCGCCCGAGGAAGCGCAGCGCGTCGACGAGCGGGGCCGGGATCTCCAGGCCGATGCGGCCGCTGCGCCGCGCCGATCCACCCGCCGCCCCCGCGGCGCCGGCCCGGCGGCGGTCGATGTCGAGGTCCAGCGCCGGCAGGCCGGCGAGCTGGCCGCGCCAGAATGCGACCTGGCGCTCCAGCACCGCGCCTCGAAGGTGGCGGCGCTGCCACAGGGCGTAGTCGGCGTACTGCACCCGCAGCGCGGGCAGCTCGGCGCCCGCGTAGAGCGCCGCGGTCTCGCGCAGCAGCACGGCCAGCGACCAGATGTCGGCGGCGATGTGATGGACGGTGAGCAGCAGCAGGTGCTCGTCGTCCTCCAGCCACACCAGGCGGGCGCGCAGCGGCGGCCCCTGGGCGAGGTCGAACGGCCGCGCCGCCTCGGTCTCGGCGAGACGCCGGGCCGCCGGCTCGCGCCAGGTGCCGTGCCGGCCGTCGCGGTCGGCGCGCAGGTCGATGAGCGGCAGCGGCAGGCGCGCCGCCGGCAGGATCTCCTGGAGCGGCCTGCCGCCGTGGTTGGGGAAGCGGGTGCGCAGCACCTCGTGGCGGCGCACCACGCCGCCGAGCGCGCGGGCGAGCGCCGGCCGGTCGAGCCGGCCG
>JASLEW010000321.1 GCA_030150965.1 Thermoanaerobaculia bacterium
GGCCACCGCGCGGCGTGCGCCGCCGCCGCCCCCGCTGCCGGAGGCGGCGGCGGCACCGCTCCCACCGCTGCCGCCGCCCACGGTCGACGCGCTCGCCCGGTTGCAGGCAGGGATCTACAACGCCAACCTCGAATACCGGCACTGGGACTGGATCGAGGAGCTCTTCGCGGCGGCGCTGGCGGCCGGCGGCGAGCTGCACGAGGCGGCACGGGAGTACCTGGTGGCGCGCGCCGCGCCGTGCAGCCCGCGGCTGACCGCCGCCTGCCGCCGCAACCTGGCCTCGGCCGCCGCGCTCGACCCGCGCGTCTGGCAGCCCTCCGATCTCGGCGGCGAGCTGCTCGAGCGGCTGGCGGGCGTGTGGGCGCGGCATGACGGCGGCGCGGCGCGGGAGATCGTGTCGGCCTGGATCGAGCAGAACCCGATGCCCGAGGGCGGGATCGAGCTGGCCGCGCCGCGGCACCGCCAGCTGCACGGCCTGGCGAGAGGCACGCAGGCCAGCCGCCAGTGGGCGATCTTCCGCGCGCTCGCGCCGGCCTCGACGTTTTATTTCATCGCCGACGCCCGCCGCGACCTGGAGATCGAGCTGACCGGCCGCCTGCCCGCCCCGGCGGGCGCGCCGCGCAACGGCAGGGTGACGCTGAGCCTCAACGCCCATCCCCTGGCAACCTTCAGGCTGACCGCCGGGTGGCAGCGGCGGAGCGGGCTCGCCGGCCGTGGCCTGCTGCGCGCCGGGATGAACCGTGTCCGCCTGGAGTGGCCGCTGCCGCCCGCCGCCGGAGACGCCGCGCTGGCGCAGGCGGTGCGGCGCCTGCGGCAGGGAGGCGGCGCCGACCTCTATCCGGTCTTCGGCGAGGTCTTCTCGCTCAAGGCCAGGCCCCGCACCGCCGGCTGAGGACGCCCCGCGGACCGCTGCACCCGCGGAGCGCGGACGGGGGCGAAACGACCACCGAAGGCCCAACTGCAAGTTCGCGGCCGCTTTCCATCCAGGCCCGGGTAGCGGGGCGCCGCGACTGCTCAGCGGTAGGCGGCGGCCTGGATGCGGTAGAGCTCGGCGTACTGGCCGCCGCGGGCCAGGAGCTCCTCGTGGGTGCCGATCTCGGCGACGTGCGCGCCGTCGAGCACCACGATCAGATCGGCCATGCGCACGGTGCTGAAGCGGTGCGAGACGAGGAGAGTGATGCGGCCGCCGGCTCCGCCGCCGTTGCCGGACTCCGCAGCCGAGGTGCCGGCGCGGGCGGCGGCGGCGAAGCGCTCGAACAGGGCGTGCTCGGTCTCGGCGTCGAGCGCCGCGGTGGGCTCGTCGAGCACCAGCAGGAGCGGGCTGTCGCGCATGAAGCCGCGCGCCAGGGCGAGCTTCTGCCACTGGCCGAAGCTGATCTCGGCCCCCTCCGGCCAGGAGGCGCCGAGCTGCGTGTCGAGGCCGGCGGCCAGGCGCTCCACCACGTCGCCGGCGCCGGCGCGCTCGACCGCCGCCTCGACCGCCGGCTGGTCGTCGAGGCGCGGCACGTCGCCCAGCCCCACGGTGTGGCCCGCCCTCAGCTCGAAGCGGAAGAAATCCTGGAAGGCGCCGGCCAGGCGCGCGCGCCAGGCCGCCGGCGGCAGGCGGGCGAGGTCGATGCCGTCCACCAGGATGCGGCCGGCGCTCGGCGGGTAGAGCTGGCAGAGGAGCTTCACCAGCGTCGTCTTGCCGGCCCCGTTCTCCCCCACCAGCGCCACCACCGATCCCGGCCGCAGGTGCAGGTTCACGTCCTCCAGCACCCGGCGGCCGGTGCCCGGATAGGCGAACGAGAGATGCTCGCAGCGGATGCCGTCGGCGAGGCGGTCCGGCACCGCGGCGTCGGCATGCCGCACCAGCGCCGCCGCGTAGTCCTCCAGCCAGGCCAGGCGCACCGAGCCGTCGAGCCAGATGCCGCGCAGGAAACCGATCTCCCCCACCGTGGCGCCGATGTAGGCCGACAGGCGCGAGCCCGCCGCCAGCACCAGCAGCACGTCGCCGGGCGGCGCTCCGAGTCCCGACGAGACGAACACCACCCCGCCGACGTAGCCGGCGGCGAAGACCGCCCAGCCCAGGGCGTGCCAGAGGGCGCTGGTGCGGCGGGCGGCGGCGACCGGCCCGTACCAGCGCTCCCAGGCCGCCCGGCGCTCGGCCGCCAGCTGGCCGCCGATGCGCGTCACCCGCACCTCCTTGCCGGGCGGCGCGGTGGTGGCGAGGTCGAAGAGGTGCCGCGCCAGGCGGTTGGCCGCCTCGCCCCGCTCCTCGGCGGCGCGCTCGACCCCGGGGCGCCAGGTCGAGGTGAGCACCGTCGGCAGGGCGAGCACCGCGAGCAGGCCGAGCGCCGGGTGGACCGAGACCAGGAGCGCCACGGTCACCCCCAGCCGCAGGATCCAGCCGCAGGTGGTGAACAGCGACATGTACATGTGGTCGAGCACGAAGATCTGGTTGCGCAGCACCGCCAGGCGGTCGAGCACCGCCGGGCGCTCGTGGTGCTCGACCGTCGCGATGGTGGCGAGCAGGCGCGCCACGTGCGCTTCGAGCGCGATCGTCACCCGGTCGCGGAAGCGGCGCTGCATGCGGTCGCTCACCACGCGCAGGAACCAGGTGGCCACCGCCGAGGCGCCCAGCCCCACCGCCGCCGCCATCACCAGCCGGTGTCGGGCGCCGAGCAGGCCGTCGGCCAGCAGCTTGAGCCAGAGCGCCATCAGGGCGTCGGGCAGCGCCGCGAGCAGCGCCAGGCCGAAGGCGACGCTCAGCAGCAGCGGCTCGGCCACGTAGCCGCGCTTGAGCGCCCGCCACATGGCGGGCAGCGCCCTGGGCATCGCGTGCAGCGCCTCCGGCCCGTCCCGCCGGGGCCTCGTCTCAGTCGAGGACATCGAAGCCCGCCTCCGGCCCGTCGGTTCCGCCGCCCGGGCCGGCGCTGCCCGCGCCGTCCGCGC
>JASLEW010000340.1 GCA_030150965.1 Thermoanaerobaculia bacterium
GGCGCCGCGGGCGCGGCGGAGCAATCGGCGGTGCCGGCGGTGTCGGCATCGCCGGCGGCACCGGCGACCGCCGCCGGCCTGGAGCCAGGGGACTACCTGGTGGACTCGGCCGGGCGGGCTGCCTGGCGGGTGCGGCACAACTTCCCTGACGGCCTGCGGGCGCCGCCGGCGCAGATCGCCCAGGAGGAGGGGTTGCAGGGGCCGCAGGCGCGCCAGGACCCGGCGCGCTACCGGGTGTGGCAGAAGACCGGCGACGCCGGCGGGCCGCAGGGCCGCTACCTGGTGGATGCAAGGGGAGCGGCGGTCTACCTGGTCGATCCGGGCATCAACGGCACGCACGAGGTGCGGCCGGACGGCACGCGGGTGGTCAAGTTCGCGGCGCCCAAGGCGACGCTGATGTCGTACATCATCAAGGGCATCCTCAACCGGCAGCTGCCCTGGGCGCTGGTGCTGCTGGGGGTGATGATCTCCCTGGTGCTGGAGATGGCCGGCATCCCGTCGCTCGCCTTCGCCGTCGGCGTCTACCTGCCGCTCTCCTCGACCAGCCCGATCTGGGCCGGCGGCCTGGTGCGCTGGCTGGTCGATCTCCACCTGCGCCGGAAGCTGGCGCACCGCCGGCTGAGCGAGGAGGAGCTGGCCGCCGAGGGGGACCGCAGCCCGGGGGTGCTGATGGCCTCGGGGTACATCGCCGGCGGCGCCATCGCCGGCATCGTGATCGCCTTCACCGCCGGCGTGCTGAGCGGCTTCGACGAGCGGCTGGGCGACCTGATGGCGAAGCACAACCCGCTGTTCGGCGGACCGCACGCCGACGCGCTGTCGCTCGTGCCCTTCGCCGTCCTGGTGGCGTTGCTCTACCTGACCGGCCGGGAGGCGATCCTCGCCGGGCGGCGCCGCGTGCCGCGGCCCGGGCGGGAGCCGCGCTGAGCGTTTGGCGGCATGCCCCGCCGGGCCGCCGGCCCGCCACGCGGGCGGCCCGGCAGCCATCCGGGGCGCGGTCTGCGGCCGTACAGTCAGGCGGTGGAGCCTGAAAGGAGAAAGGTCATGAAACCGATGCTCGCCCTCGCCGCCGCCGTCGCCGCGCTGGGAGTCGCCGCCCTGGGGATCGCCGCCGCGCGCACCGGCCCGGCCGGGCCGCAGGGGGGCGTCCAGCCGTCGGACCTGGCGCCGTCCAACCTGCCGCTGACCGTCTACACCGACAAGGTGGTCAAGAGCGACGACGAGTGGAAGCGCCTGCTCAACCCGGAGCAGTACGAGGTGCTGCGCCAGGCCGGCACGGAGCGCGCCTTCACCGGCAGCCTGCTCAACAACCACGCCAAGGGCGTCTACCGCTGCGCCGCCTGCGGCCAGCTGCTCTTCAGCTCCGCCACCAAGTTCGAGTCGGGGACCGGCTGGCCCAGCTTCTGGCAGCCCTTCTCGCCGAAGAGCATCGTCACCAAGCGCGACTTGGGCCTGGGGATGATCCGCACCGAGGTGCTGTGCAGCCGCTGCGGCTCCCACCTCGGCCACGTCTTCGACGACGGCCCGCCCCCGACCGGCCTGCGCTACTGCATGAACTCGCTCGCCCTCAAGTTCCAGCCGCAGCAGTAGCCGAGGCCCGCCGCTGTCAGGTCCGTTGGCCGCTGTGGGTCGTGCAGATTGAAAATCAGATCTTCAATTGACATGGATCCAGGAGGGAGCGATGGCCGCAGCGGACGCGGAAGCGGGCTTCGACGGGTTGGCCCGGATCGGACAGATCGCCATCAATGTGCAGGACGTGGCGCGGGCGACGGCTTTCTACCGCGACGTGCTGGGGATGCGGTTCCTGTTCGCGCCGCCGCCGAACCTGGCGTTCTTCGACTGCGGCGGGGTGCGGCTGATGCTGACGCGGGCGGAACGGCCGGACCTGGACCACAGGGCGTCGATCCTCTACTACAAGGTGGCCGACATCGAGGCGGCGCACGCGGCGCTCGCCGGCCGCGGGGTGCGCTTCGAGAACGGGCCGCACCTGGTGGCGCGGATGGCCCGACCATGAGCTGTGGCTGGCGGACTTCTACGACAGCGAGGACAACCTCCTGGCGCTGATGGCGGAGAAGCCCCTCGCCGACTGAGCGCGCAGGGGCGCCATCCTGCCCCCCCGGCAGGCGGCCGATGTCCCGGCAGCCGCGACCGCCCGCGGCGGTCCGCCGGCCTGGTCCGGGCGTGGCGTCTCCCCGCGATAGACTGCGGCGCCATGGCCGAACCGGGCTTCCCTGACCTGCGGGCGTTCCTCGCGCAGCTGCGGCGGGATGGCGACCTGGCGGTCGTGGAGGCGCCGGTGGACGCGCGGCTGGAGGCGGCCGAGATCCACCGGCGGGTGATCGCCGCCGGGGGGCCGGCGCTCCTCTTCACCAACGTCCGCGGCGCCGGGATGCCGCTCGCCACCAACCTGTTCGGCACCGCGCGCCGCGCCGAGCTGGCCTTCGGCAGGCGGCCGTTCGAGCTGGTGCGGCGCCTGGTCGGGCTGGCCCAGACGCTCGTGCCGCCCACGCCGCGCAAGCTGTGGGCGGCGCGCGGTGTGGGGCGCGAGCTCCTGCGCGTCGGCATCGACCGCCGCGGCGATCGCGGCCATGGCCGCACGGGCGGCCCGGAGGGCTGGGATGCAGGGGGCGGTTGGGGCGGCGGCGGGCGGCGCGCCGCGGGCACGGTGCTGGAGACGGTCACCCGCGACGTGCGCCTGGACCGGCTGCCGGCGCTCACCACCTGGCCCGAGGACGGCGGCCCGTTCATCACCCTGCCGCTGGTCTACACCGAGCACCCGGAGGGCCAGGGGCACAACCTGGGGATGTACCGCCTCCAGGTGCACGGCCCGCGCGCGACCGGCATGCACTGGCAGATCGGCAAGGGGGGCGGCTTCCACTACGCGGTGGCCGAGGCGCGCGGCGAGCGGCTGCCGGTGACCGTCTGGCTGGGCGGGCCGCCGGCGCTGATCCTGGCGGCCATCGCGCCGCTGCCCGAGAACGTCCCCGAGCTGATGCTGGCGTCGCTCCTGGCCGGCCGCCGGCTGCGCCTGCTCACCGGCCCGGACGGGCGGCCGGTCCCGGCCGCGGCGGAGCTGGCGCTGGGCGGCAGCGTCCTGCCGGGCGTGCGGCGGCCCGAGGGGCCGTTCGGCGACCACTACGGCTACTACTCGCTGCGCCACGACTACCCGGTCTTCGAGGTCGAGTGGCTGGCGCGCCGGCGCGACGCCATCTTTCCCGCCACCGTGGTGGGCAAGCCGCGCCAGGAGGACTTCTTTCTCGGCGACCTGCTGCAGGAGCTGCTGTCGCCGCTCTTTCCGCTGGTCATGCCGGCGGTCGAGGCGCTCTGGTCCTACGGCGAGACCGGCTACCACTCCCTGGCGGCGGCGGTGGTCAAGCAGCGCTACCCGCGTGAGGCGATGGCCTCGGCCTTCCGCATCCTGGGCGAGGGGCAGCTGTCGCTCACCAAGTTCCTCCTGGTCACCGACCGGGCGGTGGACCTCAGGGACTTCCGCGCCGTGCTCACCCACGTCCTCGCGCGCACGCGGCCGGAGACCGACCTCTTCGTCTTCGCCAACCTGTCGATGGACACGCTCGACTACACCGGGCCGAAGGTCAACGAGGGCTCGAAGGGGGTCTGGCTCGGCCTCGGCGACCCGGTGCGCGAGCTGCCGCGCCGGTTCTCGCCGGCGGCGGGGGAGCTGCCGCAGGGCCTGGGCGAGGTGCTGGTGTTCTGCCCCGGCTGCCTGGTGATCGGCGGGCCGTCCTTCGCCGAGGAGCCCGGCGCCGCGGCGCGCTTCGCCGCCCACCCGGCCTTTGCCGATTGGCCGCTCCTGGTGCTGACCGACGAGCCGCGGCGGGCGGCGGCCAGCCCGATCAACTTCCTGTGGACGACCTTCACCCGCTTCGAGCCGGCGGCGGACATCCACGCCGCGGCCACCACCGTGCTGCGCAACCACCTCGCCTACCGGGCGCCGGTGCTGATCGACGCGCGGCTCAAGCCCGGCTTCCCGGCCGAGCTGCGCGCCGACCCGGCGACCGCGGAGCTGGTCGGCCGCCGCTGGAACGAGTACTTCCCCGGTGGGCGGGTCGAGATGGGAGACGCCGAGGCGGCGCACCTGCAAGCGCCCGGCTGAGAGGACAGCAGCCGGTGCCATGCGGCGCCGCGGTCCCGGAGGCCAGGGCAGCGGCGGCCGGCACGGCGGGGCGCCTTTCGGCCTATTTGCCGCGGGCCTTCGGCCAGCGCGCGAAGTAGCCGTCCACCCACACCAGGTCCTGGTCGGCCGCGGTCGGCGGGAAGGGACCAATCTTGTAGACGTTGCCGGCGAACTGGCCGTCGGCTCCGCCGGTGCGGATCGCCATGATCTGTTGCGCGTGGAGATCCTGGGTGTTGAGCCGGTACTCGTAGGGACGCCCCCAGGGATCGGTCTCGGGCAGCGTCTTGATGTACTTTGGAACCAGAAGGTTACGTAGATCCTGATAAGCGATCACCGGGATCTTGGAGACATCGATCTCCTTGGGGTAGTCGGCCTCCTTGCCTTCCTCATGGTGATTCCCTGGCTGGACCTTGTCCTTGTACCACCAGTACATGGCGGAGCCCGCGTTGCGCATGTCCGTCACCGCCTGGTGCTCGTTGGCGCTGGCCGAGCCCCCTTCCGGGTCCATGGAGCTTCCCGCCGCGGCCGGGACCGGGCGGAGCAATGCCAGGGCGCTCAACAGCCCCAGGGTGATGGTGAGCCGCCAAACGGGCCGCATGCCGCGGATTCGATGTGTCTGCATCGACTTCTCCTTGCCGCTATCTGTGCCTTGGAGGGACAGGATTGTCCGCGGACAAAGTGTACCACAGATGCGGTACACCGGTACAATGAGATGCCGTGCAGGCCGCCGGAGCCCGGGCCGCGGGCCGGGAGCTGCGTCCCCCGGCCTGGGGCGCTGGCGGCGTCAGAGGCCGAGGAGGTTGGGGCGCAGCTTCGTGTACTCCTTCTCGGCCGCCCACAGGCTGAGCGGGATGGCGGCCAGCTCGTCCACCTGGGGGACGGCGCGGCCGTCGCGGGTCATGTCGACGGTCTTGATGTAGTAGCGGCAGGTGTCGCAGGCCTCCACGCGGATGGCGGGAAGCTCCTCGGCGGAGTAGACCGGGAGCCGGTCCACCTCCTCCTCGCCGCAGGCGGGGCAGACCAGGCGGCGGAAGGGCCACTCGGTGCCGCAGAAGGCGCAGACCAGCGAGCGCTTGCCGCCGTCGCCCAGCGGCCGCAGGACGCCGGTCAGGGGATGGTCCGCACAGACGGGGCAGCGGTGCGGCGTGGCGTCCTCGGTCGGTTTCGGCATGGGGTCGGCCAGCGCCTCGGCGTGCGGCTGGAGGAAGGCCCAGGCGAGGAGCGACTCCGCCGGCGAGAGGCCGGCCGCCGCTCCGTCGCCGCCCAGCAGCTCCGTGCCCAGCACCTCCTGCCAGCGGCCGGCGCCCGCCGCGCCCAGGCCGGCCGCCGCCGCGGCCAGCGGTTCGGGCGCGATCGCCTGCAGGTGGCCGAGCAGCGCGGGGAAGCGCGGCAGCAGGAACGCCAGGTCCAGCTCCTGGCGCAGCGAGCCTGGCGGCGGCCGGCGCGTGTCCGCGCCGAGCGCCGCCGCGAAGCCCGCGTCGAGCGACTGCTGGAAGCCGGCGAGCCGCCGGTAGAACAGGAGGCCCTCGGCGGCGAACGGATGAGCCGCGGCCAGCTCATCCGCACGCCGCAGGCGGGCCTCCCATTTACCGGGCCTCATTCCTTGGCCGCGGGCTCTCGCACCAGCCGGGCATACCAGGTGCGGTGAAGCTTGGCCGCCCAGGCCCGCGACACGTCGCCGCGGGTCATCGACCGCAGGGCGCCGCGCTCGACCGCCAGGCCCATGTAGAGGTGGATCATGAAGAGTGCGATGGTGAAGAGCGCGGCGATCGGATGGAGGATCACCGCCAGCAGGCGCAGGATGCGCAGGTCCCACGGGATCCAGTTGGGCACCCACAGGATCACCCCGGTGAGCAGGAGCACCAGGCCGCACCAGAGGAAGCCCCAGAACAGCCACTTCTGGCCGGCGTTGAACCGCCCCTGGGGAGGCACCGCCTCGTCCTCGTTGCGCACGTAATGGCCGAGCGCCTGCCACCAGCGCCGGTCCTCCTCCGTCGAGTGCATCTGCGACTCCCAGACGGAGTACATCCACAGCACGGAGAGGAAGAAGACCACGCCGACATAGGGATGGACGATGCGCGCCAGGGTGCCGCCGCCGAGCAGCGCGGCAAGCCAGAAGAGGGCCGGGGTCCAGAAGGCCAGGCCGCTCAGCAGCAGATAGACGTAGGAGACTCCGGCCGTCCAATGCATCAGCCGCTCGCGGAAGGAGTAGCGCTCGATCCGGCCGTCCGGCCGCAGGTGAGAGGTGTCGCTCATGGGTGGCCTCCGCCGCCTTCGTGCGGCCGCTCGCCGCTCGGCGCGCCAGGGCCGCTCGGGGCCGGCCGAGCGTCCTGAGCGTTCTGAGGGTGCTGAGGGTTCTGACCGTTCTGGCCGTTCTTGCCGTCCTGGCCGTCGCCGTCGGCGGGCTCCTCCTTGGGACCGTAGCGCAGGTAGTGCACGCCCAGGCCGATCAGGCCGCCGAGCATGGCCAGGTTGCCGATCCACTTGAGCGGCGTCTTCCACAGCCGCACCGTCCAGGGGACGTGCGGGTCGGCCGGGAGGCCGCCGTAGGCCTCGGGGTTGGTGGCGTCGTGCAGCACGTAGAGCACGTGGGTGCCGCCGACCCCCGCCGGATCGTAGACGCCGGCGTTGGCGAAGCCCGACTGCTCGCGCAGCTGATGGGCCCGCGTCTCGCCCAGCTCCTTCATCTCGTCCTTGGTGCCGAAGTGCAGGCAGCCGGTCGGGCACGCCTTGATGCAGGCCGGCTCGAGCCCCTCGCTCACCCGGTCGGCGCACAGGGTGCACTTGAACACCTTGCGCGATTCCGGGCTGAACTTGGGGATGTTGAACGGGCAGCCGGTGATGCAGTAGCCGCAGCCGATGCAGTGGTCCTGCTGGAAGTCCACGATGCCGTTGGCGTACTGCACGATGGCGCCCTCGGACGGGCAGGCGATGAGGCAGCCGGGCTCGGCGCAGTGCATGCACTGGTCCTTGCGCATCAGCAGCATCAGGTTGCCGCCCTCGGGCTCGTGCTCGTTGAACTTGATCAGGTTCCAGAAGTTCCACGCCGTCTCCGGCATGGTCTGGTAGCTGTTGTCGAAGGTGGTGTCGCTGAAGGAGAGGCCGTTCCACTCCATGCAGGCGACCTCGCACGCCTTGCAGCCGATGCAGGTCGTGGTGTCCACGAGCTTCGCGACCTCGGGCTCGCGCTTGAGGCTGGCGCCGGGAGCGGGTCCGGAGCGGCCGGAGATGCGGCGGATTTCCAGATTTGCCTGGCTCATGTGGGCCCCCTAAGCCTTCTCGACCTTCACCAGGAAGCCCTTGAACTCGGGCGTGAAGGCGTTGGGATCGATCACCGTCGGCGAGAGCCGGTTGGCCAGGGTGCGCGCATTGCGCTCCTCGTCCTCGGCGATGCCCCGAAAGCCCTGGTGGATGGGGATGCCGATCTGGTAGACCGTCTTGCCGTCGATCTGCATCGGCTTGATGCGCTTGGTGACGAACGCCTTGGCCACGTAGTAGCTGCGGGCGCTGGTCACCCGGAGCTTCTCGCCGCCGCTCACCCCGAGCTTCGACGCCAGCTCGACCGGGATCTCGATGAACGGCTCGGGGATGAGCTGCACGTTGACCGGGTTGTTCTTGGTCCAGTAGTGGTAGTGCTCGGTGAGCCGGTAGGTGGTGCAGACGATGTCGAACTCGCCCCCGGTCTCGGCGTACTTGTCGGCCGGCGTGGTGAGCTTCTTGACCACCGGGTTGTGCGCCTGCTGCGGGTGGAAGGCGTTCTGCACCGGGCTCTCGATCGGCTCGTAGTGCTCGGGGAAGGGGCCGTCGGCGAACAGGGCGAGCGGCGCGAACAGGCGCCCCACGCCCTCGGCGTTCATGATGAACGGGCCCATGTGGTCGTGGGGGTTGGAATCGGGCTTGAAGTCGGGCACGTCGTTGCCCACCCACTTCTGGCCCGCCTCGCTCCACCAGACCTGGCGCCGCTCGGGGTCCCACGGCTTGCCGGCGGCGTCGCACGAGGCGCGGTTGTAGAGCACGCGCCGGTTGGCCGGCCACGACCAGCCCCAGTTCGGATAGATGCCCTGGCCGGACGGATCCTCGGTGCCGCGGCGCGCGATCTGCGGTCCCGCCTCGGTCCACATGCCGCAGTAGATCCAGTTGCCGCAGGCCGTGGTGCCGTCGTCCTTGAGCCAGGCGAAGCCGGGCAGCTGCTGGCCGGCCTTGATCTGCTGGTGGGTCTTGGGATCCTCGAGGTCGGCCAGCGCCTTGCCGTTGATCTCCCTGGCGAGCTCGGAGAGCGACGGATGGGCGGGATCGGTGTAGGCCCAGGTGAGGTTGAGGATGGGGTCGGGGAACCTGCCCCCCTCCTGCTTGTAGAGCTGCCGCACCTTGAGGAAGATCTGCGCCACGATGTCCTGGTCGAGCCGCGCCTCGCCGGGCGGCGGCAGCGCCACGTTCTTCCACTGCAGCCAGCGCGACGAGTTGGTCATCGAGCCGTCCTTCTCGGCGAAGCCGGCGCAGGGCAGGCGGTAGACCGTGGTGTTGATCTTCCGCATCTCCTCCCTGGTGGTGCCGGGCGCCATCCAGAACTCGCTGGTCTCGTCGGGATAGATCTCGCCCACCACCAGGAAGTCCGCCTGCTTGAGCGCCTCGATGTTCTTCTGCGAGTCGGGGCCGATGGCCACGCCGTTCATGCCGAAGGCGAGCATCCCCTTGACCTTGCCGCGGTACATGTTGTCCCAGATCTGGGTCCACGAGTAGTTGCGGTCGATCTTCGGCAGGTAGGCGAACGCCCAGTCGTTCTCCTGCTTCGCCGCGTCGCCATACAGCGACTTGAGCAGCGAGACGGCGAACTTGGGGGTGTTCGACCAATAGTTGAAGGAGTCCCACTCCGCGGGCTTCGCCGCGGCCGGCGTGATGCGCTTCATGTAGGCGGCGAAATCGGCGTCGGCGGGGGTCGGCACCTTCAGGTAGCCCGGCAGGTTGTCGAAGATGCCGGCCATGTCGGTGGCGCCCTGGATGTTGGAGTGGCCGCGCAGCGCGTTGACGCCGCCGCCGGCGCGCCCGACGTTGCCCAGCAGCAGCTGCAGCATGGCGGCGGTGCGGATGATCTGCGTGCCGAAGGTGTGCTGCGTCCAGCCCACGGCATAGATCACGGTGGCGACCTTCTTCATGTCGCCGTCCTTGCGCACCGAGGTGAAGAGGTCGGCGGCCTTGAGGAACTGGTCCCTGGGGATGCCGGTGACGCGCTCGACCATCTCCGGCGTATAGCGCGAGTACTGGCGCTTGAGCAGCTGGAACACGCAGCGCGGGTGCTGGAGCGAGAGGTCGTAGGCCACGTTCGGCGGCATGGCGGGCGGCGCCGGCGCGGCGGGCGTGCTGCCGGTGGCGGCCTTCGCCGA
>JASLEW010000392.1 GCA_030150965.1 Thermoanaerobaculia bacterium
CTCCTGCCCCCGCCGCCGGCGCGGGATCCGCCGCCGGGGCCGCCGCCGCCCCGGGCGCTCCCGATCCGCTCGCCCGCGAGGTCGAGGCGCTGACCCGGGAGCTCGACCGCCGCCTGGTCGCCTATATCAACGCCGACCCGCCGCTCGAGGGCACGCCGCTCTCCCCGCGGCAGCTCGCCGCCATCCGCATGAAGAGCGACGAGGACATCGTGGCGGCGCACGACTTCATCGCGCGCGGCGGCGACTACCGGCGCGCCTGCGACATCTACGAGGCCGCGCTCGCCGCCGATCCGCAGAACCCCCGGCTGCGCGCCGAGCTCGCCCGCGCCCGGGCGGCGCGCTACCTGAGCGCCGCCCGCTTCGCCCGCGCCGCCCCGGGCATGTCGGCCGACCAGGTGCGCGCGGCGCTCGGGCCGCCCAATGCGCGCGACGTCCGCAGCTGGCCGGACAAGGGTGTGGTCGGCTGGTTCTACCCGCGCGACGCCGCCGGCGACGCCGCCGCGGTCTGGTTCCAGCGCCGCGGCGGCGGGCTCGTGGTCTACCGCTGCGACTGGACGGCCCTGCCGGCGCCCCCGCCCTTGCCCGCGCCGGCCCCGGCCGCGCCGCTGCCGGCGGAGGAGGAGCCGGTCGGCTGAGCCGCGCCGACCCGCCATGGCCAAGCCGGCGGAGCGGCCTGCGATCTTGACTTCAGCCACCGCCCTGGGCGAATATTGGCCGTTGGTGTCCCCTATGGGGCCCCTTGGGGGCGAGCTGTCCGGCGAGAAGCGAGAAGGCTCGGCGGCAGGCTTCGGCAAATTATCCGGCAAACTATCTGATCGATAGATCCGGTCAAGAAGAGAGGTGATGTCCGCGATGCCCGTCGTGCACGTGCGTGAGGAGGAGAGCTTCGAGAATGCGCTGCGCCGTTTCAAGCGCAAGGTCGAGAAGTCAGGGATCCTGACCGAGCTGCGCAAGCGCCAGCACTTCGAGAAGCCGTCGGTCAAGCGCAAGCGCAAGGCCGTCCAGGCCCGCAAGAAGATCCTGCGCAAGCTGGCGGAGGAGCGCCGCCAGGGGCTGGCCTAGCCGCCCGCTCAGGGGCGTCCGGCAGAGCCGCCCGCTCCAGGAGCTTTCGGGGGTATCCACGCTCCACGCCGCACCCTGACGCTTCACTGCGACAACATCGATACCACGCACGGGCCGGGGGGCTCGGCAGCCCCCCGGCTCGTGGGTTTCGCCGGCCGCTGCCGGCCGGGCTAGTCGCCGTCCCCGCCGGCCTCCCGCGCCGCGGCCGGGGTGGCCGCGGCCGGCACCAGCCAGCCGCCCCAGGGAGCGGGCGCGGCCAGCGTCTGCCAGCTCACCGGGCCGCTCCCGCCGCCCGCCTTCCGCTGCTTCTTCTCCCAGGCCTGGCGGTCGAGCAGGGCGATCGGCGGCTGCTTCGCCTCGGCCAGGGCGCGGTTGGCCTGGGCCAACGCCCCCCTGTCGATCGCCGCGAGGCGCCCGGCGATCGCGGCGAGGCGGTCCCGCATCACCTTGACCTGGTCGGTCTGCGAGCGGGTCGGCCGCCCATCGTAGCCGTTGACGCCGCCATAGAGGTTGCCGAGCTGCTCGCGCAGCTCCTCCTCGCCGGACAGCCAGCCGCCCTCGTGCGTCGCCACCAGCGACTGGTGGAGCTGCTCGAGCTGCGCGCTCGCCGCGGCCAGCTTCTGGCGCAGGGCGGAGCCGGCGGGGAGCCCGGCGGCGCGCCTGTCGGCCTGCTCGCGCGCGTCCACCACCGCGTCGGTGGTGTAGGTGAGGTCGGCCATCAGCCCGTAGAGGGCCATCACCGTCTCGTGCTGCAGCGCCCGGTCCTCCGCCGTCGCCTTGGAGCGCGGATCGGGCACCAGCCGCACCTCGCCGGTGTAGGTCTTGTCGCCGTCGACGAGCTTCACCGTGTAGGGGCCGGCCGGCACCCGCGGGCCGAAGAAGGTGAACGGCGAGCCGATGATCAGCGAGTTGGCCGGCGGCACCTGCGGCCCCGGCAGGCGCATCGGCCAGGCGACGCGGTTGATGCCGCGCCGCTTGCCGCCGGGAAGCGTGGCGAGGAGCTTGCCCTGCGCGTCCCAGACCTCGACCTTGAGGTCGCCGAAGACGTGGCGCTTCTTGAGGTAGTAGCAGATCGACGCCGCCTCCTCGGGGTTGTTGCCGACGAACTCGTCGTCACCCGGGAAATCCTGCTCGAAGGCGGGCAGCACCATCAGCGACGGCGCCGAGGGGAGCAGGGCCACGTCGGCGGCGAGGACGCTCTGCGACAGATGGCGCAGCGGCGTGATGTCGTCGAGGATGTAGATGCCCCGGCCATGGGTGGCGATGATCAGGTCGTTCTCCCGCGGGTGGATGGCGAGGTCGAACACCGACACCTGCGGCAGGTTGCCGGTGAAGCGCGCCCAGTGGCCGCCGCCGTCGAGCGAGATGAACAGGCCGAGCTCGGTGCCCAGGAACAGCAGGTCCGGGTTCTCCAGGTCCTGCCGCACCACGTGGGCGTAGCCCGCGGCGCCCGCGCCGGCCAGCGACCGCCAGGTCCTGCCGTAATCGGCCGTCGTATAGGCGTAGGTCTTCATGTCGCCGTTGTGGTGGTTGTCGAAGGCGACGAAGGCCGTCCCCGGATCGCGGCGCGAGGCCTCGATGCGCGCCACCCAGGTGCCGGGCGGCAGCCCCGGGATCCCCCTGCCGACGTTCGCCCAGGTGGCGCCGCCGTCGCGCGTCAGCTGCACGTTGCCGTCGTCCGTCCCCACCCAGACCAGGTTGGCGTCGAGCGGCGACTCGGCGATGGTGACGATGGTGGTGTAGTTCTCGGCGCTCGAGTTGTCCACTGTCAGGCCGCCCGACTGGCCCTGCAGCTGCTTGGCCGGATCGTTGGTGGTGAGGTCGGGGGAGATGCGCTCCCACGACTCGCCGCGGTCGCGCGAGCGGTAGAGGAACTGCGCGCCGATGTAGACCGTGCCGGCCCGCGTCGGGCTGACCACGATCGGCGTGTTCCAGTTGAAGCGCAGCGGCGGGTCGCCGGCGCCGGGCAGCGGCTGGATGTCCTTGCTCTCGCCGGTCGCGAGCGAGTCGCGGCCGATGTGCCCGCCCTGCGACTCGACGTAGACCACGTCGGCGTCGAACGGGTCGCTCACCGCGTAGAAGCCGTCGCCGGTGCCGATGTTGCGCCAGGCCTTGTTGAGCACGCCGCCGGTGCCGCGCGACGGGCCCATCCACGAGCCGTTGTCCTGCAGGCCGCCGTAGACGTTGTACGGCCTGGCCATGTCGAAGCTGACCTCGTAGACCTGCGACACCGGCAGCGAGCGGACGAAGTGCCAGCTGTGGGCGCGGTCGACGGACTCGTAGACCCCGCCGTCGGTGCCGAGCAGGAGCTGATGCGGGTTGCGCGGATTGATCCACAGCGCGTGGTGGTCGCTGTGCGGCCCGCCGCCGAACCCGGAGCTGCTGAACGGCGAGGTGAAGGTCCTGCCGCCGTCGGTGCTGACGGTGAGCACCAGGCCGGGCTTGTAGACGGTGTTGAAGTCGGCGGGATCGACCACCAGGCGGGCGAAGTAGAACGGCCGCACCTGCACGTTGAACGACGAGTTCATCTCGCGCCAGCTGGCGCCGGTGTCGTCGGAGCGGTAGACCGCGGTGTTGCGGCTCTCGACCAGGGCGTAGACGACGTTCGGGCGCGACGGCGCCACCGCCACCGCGATGCGGCCCTTGAGGCCGGAGGGCAGCCCTTGGGTGAGCGGCTTCCAGGTGTCGCCGCCGTCGGTGCTCTTGTACAGGCCGCTGCCCGGCCCGCCGGAGCGGAAGGTCCAGGGGAAGCGGCGGAACTGCCACATGCCGGCGTAGAGGATCTGCGGATCCTGCGGATCGATCGCCAGGTCGGAGCAGCCGGTGGCCGGATTGACGTAGAGCACCCGCTTCCAGGTCTTGCCGCCGTCGGAGGTGCGGTAGACGCCGCGCTCCTCGCTGTCGTCCCACAGGTGGCCGGTGGCGCAGACGAAGACGGTGCCGCCGTCCTGCGGGCTCACCTGGATGCGCGCGATGCGCTCCGACCTCTCCAGGCCGAGGTGCTCCCAGCTGTCGCCGCCGTCGGTCGAGCGGTAGACGCCGTCGCCGATCGAGACGCTATTGCGGGTCCAGGACTCGCCGCTGCCCACCCACACGGTCTTCGGGTTGTGCGGGTCCACCGCCACCGCGCCGATCGACTGCGTCTGCTCGTCGAACACCGGCCGGAAGGTGGTGCCGCCGTCGCGCGAGCGCCAGACGCCGCCGCCGGCCGAGCCCACGTAGATGGTCAGCGGATCGTCGGCCACGGCGTCGATCGCGGCGATCCGGCCGCCGGTCACCGCCGGCCCGATGGGGCGCGCCTGGAGGCCGCCGAAGGAGCTGGAGTCGAGCGCCACGGCGGCGCCGGCCGCGGCGCCGGAGGACGGCGGCGCCTGGGCCGGTGCCGCGGCAGCAGCGGTTCCGCCGGCGGCCGGTGCGGAC
>JASLEW010000395.1 GCA_030150965.1 Thermoanaerobaculia bacterium
TGGTGATGCGCGGCGACCTCTCCGGCGATCCGAGCTTCGCCGATCTCCTGGGACGGGTGCAGCGCGAGAGCCTCGACGCCTTCGTCTACCAGCACCTGCCGTTCGAGCGGCTGGTGCTGGAGCTGGCCCCCGAGCGCACGCCCGCCCACTCGCCGCTGGTGCAGGCGGTGTTCGTGCTGCAGAACGTGCCGCCGCGCGAGCGGGCGGTGGTGGACCTGCGTCTCTCCTCGTTCGCGGCGGGGCGGCGGATGGCGAAGTTCGACCTGACGCTGGCGGTGGGGGAGCGGGAGGACGGGGCCCTGCTGGCCCACCTGGAGCACGACGCCGACCTGTTCGACGGCGCGACGGTCGAGCGGCTGCTCGGCCACTACGAGCGGCTGCTCGCCGCCGCCGCCGCGGCGCCGGAGGCGCGGCTGGCGGAGCTGCCGCTGCTGTCGGCGGTGGAGCGCCACCAGCTGCTCGTCGCCTGGAACGACACGGCGGCGCCCTACGAGCGCGAGGAGACCATCCACGGGATCTTCGCGGCGGTCGCCGCGGCCCTGCCGGAGGCGGTCGCGGTCGAGGGAGGGGAGGGCGAGGAGGCGGTCTCCTACGCCGAGCTGGAGCGGCGGTCCGGCGCCGTCGCGGGCCGCCTCCTGCGGTTGGGGGTGAGGCCGGGGGACCGGGTGGGCCTGTGCGTGGAGCGGTCGGCGGCGATGGTCGCCGGCATGCTCGGCATCCTCGAGGCCGGCGCGGCCTACGTGCCGCTCGACCCCGACTACCCGGCCGAGCGCCTGGCCTGGACGGCGGCGGACGCCGGGCTCGCGGCGGCCGTCGCCGACGAGCGCTCGGCGCCGGCGCTCGGCGGCTGCGCGGTCGAGGTGATCCTGCCGGGAGCGGAGCGGATGCAGGCCGCCGCGGCAGAACGCCAGGCCGCGGATGCCCTGGATCTCGCCTACGTCTCCTACACCTCGGGCTCGACCGGCCGCCCGAAGGGCGTGGCCGTGCCGCACCGCGGTGTGCTGCGGCTGCTGCGCAACACCGGCTTCGTGCGCCTGCGGCCGGGGGACCGCGTGGCCCAGGCCGCGACCCCGTCGTTCGACGCCGCGACCTTCGAGATCTGGGGGCCGCTCCTGGCCGGCGGCACGGTCTGCCTGGTGGGCCGCGAGCCGCTCCTGGCCCCGGCCGCGCTGGCGGCGGAGATCCGCCGCCGCAACCTCGCCACCCTGTTCCTGACCACCGCGCTCTTCAACCAGGTGGCGCGGGAGGAGCCGGCGGCCTTCGCGCCGCTGCGCGACCTGCTGTTCGGCGGCGAGGCGGTGGACCCGGAGGCGGTGCGGCGCGTGCTGCGGGCGGGCGCCCCGCGGCGCCTGCTGCACGTCTACGGCCCGACCGAGACGACCACCTTCGCCACCTGGCATGGGGTGGCGGAGGTGGCGGCGGGAGCGGCGACCGTGCCGATCGGGGCGCCGATCGCCAACACCGAGTGCCACGTCCTGGACGCGCATCTGCGGCCGGTGCCGCCGGGCGTGGTGGGAGAGCTGTTCCTGGGGGGCGACGGCCTGGCGCGCGGCTACTGGCGCCGCCCGGAGCTGACCGCCGAGCGCTTCGTGCCGCATCCGTTCGCCGCCGCCCGGGGGGCGCCCGGGGAACGCCTCTACCGCACCGGCGACCTGGTGCGCCGGCGCGGCGAGGGGGGCCTGGAGTTCCGCGGCCGGGCCGACCGGCAGGTCAAGCTGCGGGGCTTCCGCATCGAGCCGGGCGAGATCGAGATGGCGCTGACCGGCCGGGAGGAGGTGGCCGAGGCGGCGGTGGTGCTGCGCGCCGATCTGCCGGGCGGGCGCGGCCTGGTGGCCTACGTGGTGCCGGAGCCCGGCGGCGCGCCGTCGGCCGCGGCGCTGCGCGAGGGGCTCCGCGGCCGGCTTCCCGCCCACATGGTGCCGGCCCACGTGGTGCTGATGGAGGCGCTGCCGCTGACGCCGAGCGGCAAGGTGGACCGGCGGTGGCTGGCGGAGCACGGACCGAAGCCCCGCGAGGCCGCGCCTGCCACGGTGCCGGCGGCGCGTCCGGCGAGCCCGGTCGAGGAGATCCTGGCCGGCCTCTTCGCCGGCGTCCTCCAGGGCGGCGCGGGCGGGGGCGAGGCCGGCGGCGTGGGGGCGGACTCCCACTTCTTCGACCTGGGAGGCCATTCCCTCCTCGCCACCCAGCTCATGTCGCGGGTGCGCGCCGCCTTCGGCGTGGAGCTGCCGCTGCGGACGGTCTTCGAGCAGCCGACGGTGGCGGGGCTGGCGCGCGAGATCGAGCAGGCCGCGCGGTCGGCCGCCGGTGCGGCGGCGCCGCCGATCGAGCGGCTGCCGCGGAGCTTCGCCGCGGGCGGTCACCCGGTCCCCTGGGGAGCAACCGGTCCCGCCGCCGGCGGCGGGACCGCGGTTGCTCCCCAGGGGACCGGGTGACCGCCCGCGGCGAAGCTCCGCGGCAGCCGCTCGATCGGCGGCGCCGCCGCACCGGCGGCCGACCGCGCGG
>JASLEW010000648.1 GCA_030150965.1 Thermoanaerobaculia bacterium
CCGGAGCGGCGGGCGGCGCGGGGCGCGGGCCCGGAGCGGCCGGGGCATCCGGAACACGGGGCGTGCGCCCGTCGAGCGCCGGCGGGCTGGACAGCAGGCGGTCCCGCCACCAGTCCAGAAGATCGGCGACCCGCCGCCGCACGTCCTCGGCGGGGCTCTCCAGCCGCCGCAGCTGGCGCCAGCCGGCGGCGGCGAGGAGCGCCGCGGCGAGCGCGAAGAGCCCCGTCACCGAGAGCGCCGCTCCCCACACCGGCAGCCAGATGGCGAGCACCGCGACGAGCGCCGCGAGCAGCAGGGCGAGGGTCCAGAACAACACCGCCGCGGCGGCGCCGAGCAGCGCCAGGGCGCGGGCCAGGCGCGCGCCCGAGCGGCGGAGGTCGGCGCCCAGCGCCCGGGCCTCGGCGCGCAGCACGTCGAGCAATGCCAGGCCGAGCGAACGGAAGAGCTCGACCCATTCCTGCGCGCCCTCTGCCATCCGGATACCTCCTTGCGCCAGGCCCCGCCGCCCGCGCGGCGGCGGACCGGTGTTGACGGAGAGCGGTGGGCGCGTCAGCGGCCGACCCTGAGCTCTCCGGTGACGTAGGACTCCTGGGCCCCCACGTCGTCGCGCATGCCGATCGCAACCTTCTGGTTGCCGCCGCGCATCACCAGGCTGAGAGTGTATAGAAAATGCTTGCCACCCAGGCGGTTGACCTCGGCCGCCGGCACCTTGATCGGCACCGGCACCTGCTGCACGTCGGAGGTGCCGCCGTCGGGGTCCATGGCGCCGATGAACAGGCGCACCCGCGCCTCGCTCTCCTGGTCGCGCGGCATCAGGGCCAGCTTGCCGAGCGGGATCTTGATGCTGATCGGCACCAGGTAGAGGCCGTCCTTGCGCGCCGCCGGCCGTCCGAACTCCAGCGACAGGCCGAGCGGATTGGCCTGGAAGGGGAACTGCAGCGCCGCCAGGGTGCCGTCGTTCATCCGCGACTCGATGCTCTTGTCGCGGTAGCCCTCGCGGGCGCGGATCTTCACCCCCTTGCGCTTCACCCGGACGGTGATCTTGTGGAAGCGGCCGTCGCCCGAGTGCGGCGGGGTGTAGCCCAGCGAGTAGTAGGAGTTGAAGTCCTCGGCCACGCGGTCGAGCTCCGGGCCGATGACGTTGGTGTTGATGATCGAGACGCCGCCGGTCTTCTCCGCCAGCATCTGCAGGGTGCCCTGCAGGTTCGAGATGTTGATCGAATCGACGTAGGTGCCGCCGCCGGCGGTGATGGTGGCGTTCTCGGCCGAGGTCGAGCTGTAGGTGCGCAGGCCGGCGGCGTCGATGGTGTAGAAGGTGACGCGGTCGGCGTTGGCCTGGGCGGCCAGCTCCTCGAAGCGGCGCGAGGCGTTGAACTCGGTGTCCTCGCTGATGATGCTGGTCTGGAACTTGTTCTGCACCGCGTAGAAGACGTCCTCGGCGGCGATCATCGGCAGGCCGTCGCTGACGTAGACCAGCGCCTTCCTGCCCTGCAGGCCGGCGAGCGAGGTGATCAGGTTCTTGAGCGCGTCGAGGGTGAAGCTGAGGTCGTTGAAGGTGGCGCCGGCGAAGGCGCGGGCGTAGCCCATGGCCTCCTGCGGGCCCTGCGCCTCGTCGATCTGGCGCAGCACCTCGCGGCGGTCGTTCTCCTGGTGCACGCCCTGCGCCGAGATCTTCTCCAGCTCCAGCAGCTGGGCGTTGATCAGCGAGGTGTCGCTGGTGAACGGGCTGCGCACGTGCATCTCGCGGTCGTAGCTGACCAACATCACCATGTCGCCGCGGCGCAGCTTCTGATCGAGGAAGACGCGCAGATCGCGCATCACGTGGTTGCGGTCGAAGGGCTTCAGATTGTAGTTGTCGATGTAGACGATCAGCCGCAGCCGCTGATCCTCGGGCAGCGGCGTGCGGTCGTAGCCCGGCGGCAGCGCGGGCGCCCCCGGCGCCGCCGCCGGCTCGGTCTCGGGCACCCCGAGGGGCTTGCCGCCCTCGACCGCCAGGAAGTTGGTGATCGCCATCGGCCGGCCGTCCTCGAGCACCTCGAAATCTTCCTTCTTGAGGCCGGTGACGCGCCCCTTCTTGTCGTTCACGTAGACGTCCACGTTGACCACATTGACGGTCACCGTCTCGCCGAACGGCTCGTCGCCCGCGCTCTTGGCCGCGGTCTGGCCGGGCTTCGCGGGCCGCTCCGGCGGCGCCGCCGAGATGGCCGGCACGGGGCCGCCCATCGACAGGGCGAGGACGGCCGCCAGCGCGGCGCTCAGTTTCCTCATGGCTTCATGCTCTCCTCGGAAGGCGGAACGTGGGAGCCGGGCAGGGCCCGGCTCAGTCGGGCTTCAGGTCGGCTTCCGCCGTGGTGATCTTGTTGCTCAGCGGATCGAAGATGGCAAAGATCAGGTGCTGCTTGGCGCGGCGCAGCTTGAGCTTGGTCTGGAAGCGCACGAAGTGGCCGGGGAGCGGCGCGTGGTCGCTCTGCAGCTGGAGCGGCACCACCGGGACGTCCGAACGGTCGCCGTGCTCGTCCTCGGCGGCCACCCGCAGCTCGACCTCGGTGGCGTACTTGCCATTGAGCTGCACCGAGGTGAAGGCCTCGGTGGGGATCGCCAGGGTGAGAGGCACCTCGATCTCGCCGCGGCGGGTCCTGACCGGCTGGCCCAGCTCGACCGGCATCCGCGAGGCGCCGGGCAGGTTGCCGAACAGCATGGCGCTCTCCACCATCATCGACACCTCGGCCTTGCGCGAGCGGTCGAGGAAGCTGTCGCGGGTGCGCACGGCGAGGCCCGGGCGCAGCACGTCGAGCTGGATGGTGTGGCGCTTGTCGTTGCCCTGCCAGCTGGGGGTAAAGCCCAGCCAATAGTAGGAGCGCGTGTCGGCCTCGACGTGCGAGAGCGACGACAGGCGCAGCGAGTTGAGCAGCGGCCGGCCGCCGGTCTCCTTGGCCAGGTAGACCAGGGTGCCCTCGTGCTCCTGCTCGCGCAGGCCGAAGGCGGTGCTCTGGTCGAGCGGCCCCCGGGTGGCCGCCGAGGCCGCCTCGGTCTCGATCCCCGGCACATCGACCGGATAGAGGGTGTACCCGAGGCGGTTGGCGGTCTCGACCAGCGGCCGCAGCAGCTGCTCGCCGCTCGGCACGTCCGTCTCCGTGACCGGCCGGTTGATGTTGTTGACCGCGTAGTCGACCACCGAGAACGGCCAGCCGCCGGAGAGCAGCAGCATCACCTTGCGGCCGGGCGGGGTGGCGAAGCCGCGCAGGGTGCCGACCGCCGCGTGCACCGCGCGTTCGACCTCTCCCGCCAGCTCTTCGACATAGCCGCGCTCGGGGCCCGTGAGCTGGGAGCGCAGGAAGCCGGTCCGCGAGCGGTCCAGCACCTCGGCCTGGGTGCCGGTGCGCGGCCCGCCCAGGTTGAAGCTGCGCAGCTCGGCCTCACGGTTCAACCCGTACGCGGGGTTGCCCAGCTCGATGTCGATCGCCCGTCCCAGGTCGCGGACCGAGTTGGACCAGCTCGACAGCATCTTGAGGTGGGAGCCGTCGAAGGCGACCAGCGCCATGCGGTCCTCGGGGCCCAGCCGCGTCAGGTCCTCCTTGAGCGATCTCAGCACCTGGTTGCGGTACGGCGCGACCGAGAAGAAGTCGTCGATGAACACCAGGTAGCTGGTGCCCACCGGGCTCCCCGGCGCCAGGTCGGGCAGCCCCGGGACGCTCTCGACCGAGCCCGGCTCGACGGCGATCGCCTGGCCGCCGCGCACCTCGTTGAAGAACTCGATCTTGACCGGCTTGCCGTCCACCTTGAGGCGGAAGTCCCTGGCGGTGAGGTCCGGCACGCGGTTGCCGCTCCGGTCGGTGACCACCGCCTCGACGTTGACCACGCGCACCTCGATCTGCTCGCCGAAGAGCGGCGACGGCAGCGAAGGGGCGGGCGACGAAGGCCGCCCGGCCGAGGCCGGGGCCGGCGGGGGCGATGATGGCGCGGCGACCTGGCGCCGCGGGGCGGCGGG
>JASLEW010000671.1 GCA_030150965.1 Thermoanaerobaculia bacterium
CCCGGCAGCGCGGGCCGCACCGCCGCCGCCGCTGCCGCGGCCGTGGCCCCTGGCGGACGCCGAGCTGCGGCTGCGCGCCCGGCGGCTGCGCCTGGTGCTGACCGACAGCGACGGGGTGCTGACCGACGGCGGGGTCTACTACTCCGACCGCGGCGAGGCGATGCGGCGCTTCACGGTGCGCGACGGCATGGGGGTCGAGCGCCTGCGCCACCAGGGGATCGGCACCGCGATCGTCACCCGCGAGCGCACCGGCAGCGTCGAGCGCCGGGCGGCCAAGCTCCGGCTGCCGCATCTGTTCCTGGGAGTGCTCGACAAGGCCGCGCGGCTGCCGGCGATCCTGGCCGAGACCGGCCTCGGGATGGAGGAGCTGGCCTACATCGGCGACGACGTGAACGACCTGGGCATCATGGCGGCGATCGGCGAGCACGGCCTCACCGGGGCGCCGGCCGATGCCATGCCGGAGGTGGCGGCGATCTGCCACCATCGGTGCGCGGCCCGCGGCGGCCACGGCGCCTTCCGCGATTTCGCCGAATGGCTGCTGGCGCTGCGCCGCCCGGCGGGCTCGGACGGCGCGGAGGGGGTGGCCGAAGAGGCGCCGCCGGCGTCCGCCGCGGCCGGGGAGGGCGGCGCCGGCGGCGGCCCGCCGCAACCATTCGAGAACCGGGCACCGGCGGACCGGGCCCTGGAGGAGCCATGAGCGGAGCGCGCGCAGTGGTGGACATCGGCGGCCGGCCGGTCGGCGACGGCGAGCCGGTGCTGGTGATCGCGGAGATCGGCATCAATCACAACGGCTCGCTCGACCTGGCCCGGCGGCTGATCGACGGCGCCCACCAGGCGGGCGCCGAGGCGGTCAAGTTCCAGAAGCGCACGCCGGAGCTCTGCGTCCCCAAGGAGCAGTGGCACCTGGAGCGCGACACGCCGTGGGGGCGGATCACCTACATCGACTACCGGCGGCGCATGGAGTTCGGCGAGGCCGAGTACGCCGCCATCGACCGCCACTGCCGCGAGCGCGGCATCCTGTGGTTCGCCTCCTGCTGGGACGAGGCGGCGGTCGATTTCATCGAGCGCTTCGCGCCGCCGTGCTATAAGATCGCCTCGGCATCGCTCACCGACGATCACCTGCTGCGCCGGGTGCGCGCCACCGGCCGGCCGGTGATGCTCTCGACCGGCATGTCCACGGCGGCCGAGATCGACACCGCGGTCGCGGCGCTGGGCCGCGACCGGCTGCTCCTCGCCCACGCCACGTCCACCTATCCCTGCCCGCCGGGCGACCTCAACCTGCGCATGATCGAGACCCTGCGGCGGCTCTACCCCGAGTGCCCGGTCGGCTATTCGGGGCACGAGACCGGCCTCGCCACCACCTGGGCGGCGGTGGCGCTCGGCGCCACCTTCGTCGAGCGCCACATCACGCTCGACCGCGCGCTGTGGGGGAGCGACCAGGCGGCGTCGGTCGAGGTCGGCGGCTTCCCGCGCCTGGTCTCCAACATCCGCGACATCGAAAGGGCCCTGGGCGACGGCGTCAAGCGCGTCTACGACGGCGAGCTGGCGCAGATCGCCAAGCTGCGACGGGTGAAGAGCCACCTCAAGGTGGCGGCCTCATGACCGGCGCCCGCGCGCACGGCGGCCCCGGAGGCTTCCCGAGATGACGTTGAATCAATGGACGATCCTGTCGGCGGCGGCCATCCTGGCCGCGGTCGGCGCGCTCATCCTGCTCGAACGGCTGCGCCCCTACGACCGCGGCGAGCGCCTGTTCCGCGAGGGTTTCTGGACCGACCTGCTGTTTTACACCATCCTCCAGAACCTGGTCCTGGCGGTGGTGATCGGCCGCTTCATCCAGTGGCTCGACGGCACCACCCACCTGTCGCGCCTGCACCTCATCTCCGGCTGGCCGGTGTGGCTGCAGGTGACGTTCTTCGTCGTCACCCACGACCTCTACATTTATTGGTTCCACCGCTGGCAGCACCACAACCTGGTGCTCTGGCGGCTGCACGAGGCGCATCATTCGGCCAAGCACGTGGATTGGCTGGCCGGCGCGCGCTCGCACAGCTTCGAGATCCTGATCAATCAGACGATCGAGGCGGCGCCGATGATCCTGCTCGGCGCGGCGCCGGTGGTGCCGATCATCAAGGGCATGATCAGCGCCGTCTGGGGCATGTACATCCATTCCAACATCGACGTGCACAGCGGCCGGCTGCAGCTGCTCGTCAACGGTCCCGAGGCGCACCGCTGGCACCATGCGGTGGACCTGGCGCCGCCGGGCATGAACTTCAGCACCAAGCTGGCGGTATGGGACCATCTGTTCGGCACCTTCTACATGCCGCGCGACCGCAGCACCAAGCCGCGCGGCTACGGCCTCACCTACGTTGATTTTCCACGCGGCTGGTGGCGGCAGAACCTGTTCGCCTTCCGGCGCTTCCGGCCGGAGGCGCCGGCGGCCGCGCCACCACCCGGCCAGCCGTGAACGGCTGAGAGGGGACACCATGAAACTCGTGGCAATCGGATGTCTGGGCGTGCTGGTGCTGGGCGCGCTGATCTTGGGCGGCACCGCCGTCGGCGCCTACAACAACCTGGTGCGCCAGGACCAGGCGGTGCAGGCGGCCTGGGGCCAGGTGCAGAACGTCTACCAGCGGCGGGCCGACCTGGTGCCCAACCTGGTGGAGACGGTCAAGGGCGCCGCCAACTTCGAGAAGGAGACCTTCACCGCGGTCACCGAGGCGCGCGCCAAGGTGGGGCAGGTGACGGCGCAGGTGGGGAGCGGCGGCGCCCCGGCCTCGCAGCAGGACCTCGACAAGTTCCAGCAGGCGCAGGCCAACCTCGGCGGCGCCCTGTCGCGCCTGCTGGTGGTGGCCGAGCGCTACCCGGACCTCAAGGCGACGCAGAACTTCCGCGACCTCCAGGCGCAGCTCGAGGGCACCGAGAACCGCATCGCCGTCGAGCGCATGCGCTTCAACGAGGCGGCGCAGGCGTTCAACACCACCCGCCAGAGCTTCCCGACGGTGCTGATCGCCGGCTTCTTCGGCTCGCGGTTCGCCGAGAAGCCCTACTTCAAGGCGCAGGAGGGAGCCGAGACCGCGCCCAAGGTGAAGTTCTAGCGTGATGCCCGGCGCGGCGGCTGGGACGGGCGGCCAGGCACACCGCGCCGCGCTCTGCGGGTGGCGGCGGCGCGGGGCCGGTGCGGCGGCGCCCTGGGTGCTTGCCGCTGCCCTCGGGGCGGCGGTCGCCGCTCCGA
>JASLEW010000523.1 GCA_030150965.1 Thermoanaerobaculia bacterium
GCGGTTGCGGGATGCCGCGGCGGTGGGCGCGGCTCAGGACGCCGACGCGGAGACAGCCGCCGGCACCGGCGGAGGCGCGGGCGGCAGCCGCGGCGGCAGGGAGCCGCGGCCGGAGGCGCTGGCCTACGTGATCCACACCTCCGGCTCGACCGGCTCGCCGCGGGGGGTGCTGGTCGAGCATGGGAGCCTGGCGGCGGTGCTGGCCGCGGCGCAGCGCGAGATCGGCTGGGAGGCGGACGACGTGATGCCGTGCCTGGCGCCCTATTCCTTCGACATCTTCCTGCTGGAGCTGCTCGGGCCGCTCCTCGCCGGCGGCGCCGCCGAGCTGGTGCGGCTCGATCCCCTGCCCGACATGGCGCTGCTCGTCGAGATGCTGGGACGGGCGACGCGGCTGCACGCGGTGCCGGCGCTGATGCGGCAGATCGTCGCCGCGCTCCCGCCGGGCGGCGGCCACGCCCTGCGCACCGTCCTGGTGGGCGGCGACGCGGTCCCGGCCGAGCTGCTGCGCGGTCTCGCCGCCGCCTTCCCCGGCGCCGAGGTGCGGGTGCTCTACGGCCCGACCGAGGGCACCATCCTCGCCACCAGCCACCGCGTGGCGCGGGATCCCGCCGAAGCTGCTCCGGCGGCACCGTCGCCTGTTTCGACGGCGGAGCCGCCGCCTGCTCCGACTGTGGCCCAGCCACCTGTTCTGCCCGCGGCGCAGCCGCCTGTTCCGGCCGTGGCCCAGCCGCCTGCTCCGACCGCGGCGCCGCCACCGGCTCCGGGCGCCGCGCCGCCGGCGATCTCCGTGGCGCCGCCGCCGGCATGGCCCGGGGTGGCGCCGCTCGGCCGGCCCCTTGCCGGGGTGCTGGTGCGGCTGGAGGACCGCGACGGCAACCTGGTGCCCGCCGGGGTGCCGGGCGAGATTCTCCTGGGCGGCGTAGGGGTGACGCGCGGCTACCTCAATCACGAGGAGCTGACCCGCGCCCGCTACTGCCGGCGCGGCGATGCGCTCCCCGGGGGCGATGCGGCGGGCGCCGCCGGCGGGCACGGCGGGAGCGCCGGGCCCGGTGGCGAGGCCGGCGGGCGCTTCTTCCGCACCGGCGACCTGGCGCGCTGGCGCCGCGACGGGACGCTGGAGTTCCTGGGGCGCGCCGACGACCAGGTGAAGGTGCGCGGCTTCCGCATCGAGCCGGCGGAGATCGAGGCGGCGCTCGCCACCCATCCGGCGGTGGCGGCGAGCGCCGTGGTGGCCGTGCCGGTCCCCGCGGTCCCCGCGATCGTCACGGCCCACGCGGCTCCGGGCGATGCGGCGGGGCCGGCCGGCGCCGCCGGCCCCGCCGGAAACGCCGCGGGGGGCGGTGCAGCCGGCACGGTGAGCCGGGGCGACCGCCGCCTGGCCGCCTACGTGGTGGCGACGCGGCCGGTGGACGCCGAGGAGCTGCGCGCGCACCTGCGCCAGCGCCTGCCGGAGCACATGGTGCCCGCCGTCTTCACCGGCCTGGCGACGCTGCCGCTCACCCGCCACGGCAAGATCGACCGGCGCGCCCTGGCGGCGCTGAGCCCGGCGCCGGCGGCAACGGGCGGGGGCGAGGCCGCCGCGCCGCGCACGCCGCTCGAAGCGCGCCTGGCGGCGGTGTGGGCGGCGGTGCTGGGCCGCGAGCGGGTGGGGGTCCACGACAACTTCTTCGCCCTCGGCGGCGACTCGATCCTTTCCATCCAGATCGTCGCCCGGGCGGCGCAGGAGGGCATCCGCTTCACGCCGCGCCAGCTGTTCGAGCACCAGACGGTGGCGGAGCTGGCCGCGGTGGCCACGGTCGGCGCCGGTCCCGCGGCCGGAGGGACCGGAGCGGCCGGTGCGGGCGGCGCGCACGCCAGACCCGCGGAGCCCGGCGGCGCTGGTTCGGCGGCCGGTGGCGCGGCGCCCCCCGGCGCCGGAGCGGGTGCGGCGGGCACCGGTTTCCCGACGGATGCGGCGGGTGCGGCGGCGCGGCGGCGCGCGGCCCTCGCCGAGGAGGAGCTGGCGAGCATCCTGTCCGAGCTGGGGGATGGGGCGGGCTGACCGGTCATGGCGCGGCAACAGATCGAGGACGTCTACCGGCTGTCGGCGCTCCAGGAGGGGATGCTGTTCCACAGCCTCCTCGCGCCGGCGACCGGGGTCTACGTGGCGCAGGTGCACGCCGGCCTGGCCGGCGACCTCGACGCCGCGGCGCTCGCCCGCGCCTGGCAGGGCGTGCTCGACCGCCATGCGGTCCTGCGCACCGCCTTCGTCTGGAAGCGCCAGCGCACGCCGCTCCAGGTGGTGCAGCCGGACGTGAAGCTGCCGCTGCTGCGCCTCGACTGGTCGGACCTGCCGGAGGCCGAGCAGGAGGAGCGCTGGACGGCCCACCTGGAGGCGGACCGGCGGCGCGGGTTCGACCTCGCCCGCGCGCCGCTCATGCGGGTGGCGCTGATCCGGCTCGGCGCCCGCCGCCATCGCCTCCTCTGGACCGCGCACCACATCCTGCTCGACGGCTGGTCTCTGCCGCTGCTGCTCGACGAGGTGCTGGCCTGGTACGAGGCGGCGGCCGGCGGTCGCGAGCCGCTGCTGCCGCCCCCGGCTCCCTTCGCCGACTACGTGGATTGGCTGCAGGCGCAGGACCTGGCGGCGGCGGAGCGGGCATGGCGGCGCGAGCTGCGCGGCTTCACCGCGCCGACCCGCGTGGGGGTCGAGCGCGCCGCGCCGTCGGCGAGGGAGGGAAGCGAGGTCCGACAGACCGGCGACGCCGGCGAAACCGGAGAGGACGGCAGGGCCGGTCGGGTCGGCGAGGTCAGGCAGTCCGGCGAAACCAGAGGATCTGATTCTCCCCGGCAGACGGGCGAGGTCAGGCAGCTTGGAGAGGCCGAGGTTGCCGGGGCCGAGCCCCTGCCCCACCGCAGCTGCCGCCTCACCGTGGACCCGGCGGCGACGGCGTCGCTCCAGGCGGCAGCGCGCGGCGCCCGGCTCACCCTCAACACGCTGGCGCAGGGGGCCCTGGCCCTGCTGCTGCACCGCTACGGCGGGGGCGACGACGTGGTCTTCGGCGCCACGGTCTCGGGGCGCGGCATCGACCTGCCCGGCATCCAGACGATGCTCGGCCTGTTCATCAACACCCTGCCGGTGCGCGCGCAGGCCGCGACGCAACGCGGCGTCCTGGAATGGCTGCGCGAGCTCCAGGCGCGCCAGGCGGAGCTCCAGCGCTTCGAGTGGAGCCCGCTGCAGCAGGTGCAGGCGTGGAGCGAGGTGCCGCGCGGCCAGGCGCTGTTCGAGACCGTCCTGGTGTTCGAGAGCTATCCGCGCGCCGCCGCGGCCGGCGGCGGCCGGGCCGGCCTGCGCCTGGAGGGCATCGAGCTCCATGAGGCGAACAGCTACCCGCTGACCCTGGCGGTGGCCCCGGGCGCGGCGCTGGCGCTGCGCGCCGAGTTCGATCCCGGCCGCTTCGACGCGCCCGCGGTGGCGCGGCTCCTCGGCCACTTCCGCACGCTGTTGTCGGCGCTCGGCGCGGCCCTGGCGGCCGGCGGCGCCGCGCCGCCGGGGGACCTGCCGCTGCTGTCGCCGGCCGAGCGCCATCAGGCGGTGGTCGAGTGGGCGCGGCACGGCGCTCTGCCGGAGGAAGCGCCGCGGCTGGTGCCGGAGCGCTTCGCCGCGCGGGCGGCGCGCACCCCCGACGCGGTGGCGGTGATCGCGGGGGAGGGCGGCGGCGGCGTGCGCC
>JASLEW010000546.1 GCA_030150965.1 Thermoanaerobaculia bacterium
CCTCCGCGGGCCGCGGCGGCGGCGCTTCCGGCGGCGGCTGGCGCGGCCCGGCCTGGGGCGGTCCCCCCTGCGCCGCCCCTGCCGCCGATCCCGCGGATGCCGCGGATGCCGCCGGCCGCCAGGCCGCCACCCGGCCGGCGAAGACGAAGAGGAACGGGAACGCCGGCAGCAGGTAGCGCAGCCCCACCTGCTGCTCCAGCACCAGGCTCACGTAGGCGAGCAGGAAGAGGACCGGCACCACCAGGTAGGCCTCGGCCCCCGGTGCCCGCCGGCTGCCGCCCGCCCACAGCCCGAGCGCGAGCGCGAGGAGCGCCAGGGTGCCGGCCGGCATCTTGACCGCCAGGGCGGCCAGGAAGTACTGCGGGAAGCCGTGCGCGCTGTAGCGGCCGTGCAGATAGATCGGCGACCCGGCGTGAGTGTCGCGCTCCACCATGTCGAGCCCCTCGACGAAGGGCAGCGGCACGGGCAGCGGCAGGTCGCGCACCACCGGCAGGCGCGCCAGCTGCTGGAAGGGCCGGCTCACCGCGGCGTAATGGGAGAGCGGCGTGAGCGTCCGCTCGCCGAGGAAGCCCAGGTTGATCATCACCAGGGCGCCGGCGGCGAGGGCCGCGGCGGTCGCCAGGCCCCGCCGTGCGGCAGCCGCCACCCCACCGCGCGGCGCGGCGGTCATCGGACCCCGCGGCAGGCTCGGCCCACCCTCAGCGGCTGCACCGCCGCGGCCGGCGGACCCATCTTGGCCGGCCAGCACACCGTCGCCATGTGTCGAATGCTCGCCCGCCAGAGGTCCTCGCCATGCCGCCCACCGCGCGCCGATCCACTCGGCGAGCACGATGAGCAGGAAGATCGGCGCCAGGAAGAGCGCGGTCACCTTGGTGAGCTGCGCCGCGCCAAAGGCGAGCGCCGCGACCGCGAGGCGTCCCGTCCCGGGCCGCCGCCGGTAGCGCCAGAAGGCGTAGGTGGCGCCGAACATGCCGAGCGCCGTGGCCACGTCGGTGGTCACCAGGTGGCCGTGGGCGAGGATGTTGGGGCAGAACGTGTAGAGGAAGAGCGCGAGCGCGCCGCCCGCCGCGCCGAACAGCTCCGCCGCCCAGAGCCAGACCAGCCAGCCGAGACCGGCGGCCAGGAAGACCGTCGGCAGCCGCGCCAGCCGCAGCCGGGCCTCGGCGTCCAGCGCGCCGCTGCCGTCCGTTTGGGGAAGGCCGCCGGCGCGGCGCTCCGCCAGCACCACCGGCAGGGCGTTGAGCACCGAGACAGGCGCCTTGGAGTTGAAGAGGTCTCTGCCGCGCTCGAAGGTTCCCTGGCGCAGCGCCCTCTCGCCGTAGGCCAGGTGCACCGGCTCGTCGAGCGTCACGCCGTCGGCGCGCAGCGCCGCCACCTCCCGCCAGGTGAAGAGCGCCAGAAACCCCGCTGCTGTCACGAGAGGCAGCAGGGGCAGCCACCACCGGCCAGCCGCCGGCCGTCCTCGGGAGATCAGCAGTGACTGATGCAGGACATGTAGGCTGTCCAGCAGTTGTTGAGGCAGGTCGGGCGGCCCTCGCAGCCGCGGGTGCAGCTGTTCTCCTCGGATGCGCAACACCCGCTGCAATCGCCGGCAGGACTGCAAGCCGATGCAGCCGGCTTGGGCAGGATCGCCAGAGCGAACAGCGTCACCATCAGCACGAGCAGCAGAGCGCGTAGACGGTTCATCCGATCGCCTCCTCTTCAGGGTTCGTTCTCAGGGTTGGCTTCCGGGGTCCCCAGCCGGCACACGCCGCCGGGCGGTTCAGCGCAAGATTATAGCGACTGCCCGAGAAAGCAGCGGCCGGGAGCGAGCCGAAGACCCGAGAGGCTGAGGCGGGCCGCCGGGAGCTGCCCATCCGCGCCGCCGGCGACCAGGGGCGACGAGCTGCTCTGCAAGAGCCTCCGAGAGGGTCGTCGCGCCGGGAAGGCTCGGTGGCCTCCCGGCACCGCTCTGCCGGCCATGCGGGTCGTCTTGAGCTCAGCCGAGCAGCTTCAGGCCACGCGACGTGGCGAAATGGCGGAAGTCGCCGTCCCTGCTGACCAGGGCCACCTCGTGGTCCAGGCAGCTCTGGGCGATGAGGGTGTCGGCAAGCTTGGCCTTCAGCTTTTGAGACAGGATCTCGGATCGCAGGGTACCAGCCCTCTCCCAGTAACCCTCCGTGATCTCCAGGCGGGGGAGGTCCTGGAGCAGCGCGGCGACTCGCTGCGGCAGCTGGGGATCGCTCAGCAGCTCCGTGAGGACGACCGGCGCCAGACAGGCATGGCCATCTCTCAGCGCTCTGCCTACCAGGTCGACATCCTGACCGGGGGCGCCCGCGAAGAAGGCGATCCAGGAGCTGGTGTCGATGGCGATCATCGGTCCTCCCTCAGCTGCTTGAGGTCGATCGACAGCGACACCTTGCCCCTCAGCTGAAGAAGCTCCTCGTAAGCCCGGCCAGCAGCCACCAGCTCCAGCCCACGACGAATGGTGGCGGTGATTCCAGCCCCGGTCGTCTCCTGTGCCTTCCGCAGAAGCTCCCGGGGCAACTCCAGGGTGATCTTTCGGCTTGGTTCTCGGCTCGGCTTTCGGCTCGGTTTTCGGCTCGGTTCCATGGCAGCCTAGCGTACCATATTGGAGACCATAGATTGGTATGGCGGGGATGCTCACGATAGGTGGCGCCATGGGGCGCCGTTCGGGAAGGGCCGTCCACAACGCTCCTGCGGCGGCTGCGCACCGGTGACCGTCCGGCGCGCGTAGTAAGCTCCGGCCGTGCACTGCTTCGGCGTCGTCGTGCGGGTGCGGCCCGGGACCGAGGACGAGGCCGCCGAGCACCTCCGCCAGCTCGCCGCGGCGACGCGCCGCGAGCCGGGGAACCTCCTCTACCTGGCCCACCAGGTGGCCGGCGACCCGGGCCGGTTCTTCATCTACGAGCAGTACCGCTCGACCGACGACCACGCCGCCCACCGCGCCACCGAGCACTACCGGCGCCACGCCGCCGAGGGCCTGCTGCGCCTCGCCGAGAGCCGCACCGCCATCCCCTACCTGCTGCTCGAACCCTGATCCGCCGGCCCCGGTCCCGGCGGCCGGCCGCGATCGCCGGCGGACCGCGCCGGTGGCAGATCCTTTGCTAGCTCTGCGGGCGGCAGCCCGCGCGGCGCGGGCAGGCGCCGTGGCGCAGCGCAAAGGGGGGTGCTATGAGGGGTCGGAGCGAGGGTTGGCGGCGGGCGTGGCGGCACCACCTGATCGGGCCTGCGGAGCCTGCCCGGCGGCTGGCGGCGGCGCCGGCCGCGGCGGCGATGCTCTGCGGGATCCTCGGGCTCGCCGCCTGCGCCACGGTGGCCCGCGAGGCGACCGTGGCCTACATGGCGGTCGACTCGGCGGCCTCCGGCGGCGTCAAGATCGACATCTACCGCTCGTTCATGGAGAGGTACAAGGACCGCGTCACCATCCAGGCGACCTTCACCGTCGATCAGTCGCTCAAGCAGCCGTTCCCCCCCTTTCTCGACGGCGACCTGCATTTCGCCGGCCGCGCGCCGGAGGTGGGCTTCCCCACCATCTGCGAGATCGCCAACGCCGCCGGCGAGCCTTCGGCGGTGGAGCTGGTGCACCGCGCCGAGGCCTGGCACCGGCCGATCAAGCTGAGCGGCGTCTGGCGGATCTGGCCGGAGCACGCGGGGGGGCCGGAGGCGAAGCAGGGCAAGCCGGAGGAGCCGGTCGGCACCGCGACCGCGAGCCACGTCTTCGAGATCCACCCGGTCCTCCGCCTCGGCCGCCAGTCGCTGCTCGGCACCTTCCGTCCGGTCCAGGGCTTCAAGCCCGGCGATGCCCGGGCCGAGTTCGGCCTCTACGACAAGGTGCCCTGCGAGATCAGCCTGCAACCGCAGAAGATCTCGATCACCACCAGGAAGGGGCTCTACAACGACATCGAGTTCCTCCTCGAGGCGACCGCCGATCCGCCGCAGGTGGTGGCGGACGGCCGGTTCCTGACCGCCGACGTGCGCGACCTCAAGGGGGAGCCGGTGACCGCGCGCAAGCGCATGGTCTTCGCGCTGGGCACCGCCCCCGAGCTGGCGGCGCGGCGCCTGCGTCCCGGCCAGCGGCTGCACGTCTGGGGCATCCCGCGGATCAACTTCGCCGAGATCTCGCGGCGCGTCGCCGCCGCGGCCACCGATCCCAAGGGGCTGGCCCAGCCGCTCCCCTACGAGATCATCGTCATCGGCCTCTACGACGACCGGCAGCCCGCCGGCTGAGCGGCGACGCCGTGGCGAGCGCCGCGGGACCGCATGCCCGGCGCCGCGACCCCGGCGATGCCCACGATGCCGACGATGCCGCCGATGCCGGGGACATCGGCAACCCCGACCGGCGGCGGCGAGGCCAGGTGCGCAGCGCCGGCGAAGGCCGCGGGCGTGGGCCACGCGGGACACCCGCCATTGCGCCGCTTCGGCTCTGTCGATAAGGTAGTGAGTCAATGGGCTCTCCTCTCGGCAGCTGGGCTGCCGCCGCGCTGCTGGGCGTGTCCACGCTGGCGCCCCTGGCCGCCCCGTCCCCCGGGGCGGCGGCGAGCCTGCCGGCGCCGCCGCCCGACCGGCAGCCGGCGGCCAGGGGCGCCAGCGTGGACACGCCCAGCAGCGCGGCGGCAGCCCAGCTGCCGAGAGGAGAGCCCATTGACTCACTACCTT
>JASLEW010000571.1 GCA_030150965.1 Thermoanaerobaculia bacterium
CCCGGGCCACCTGGCGCTGGGCGGCCAGCCGCCGCGGCGGCGCCGATCCGCCGCCGCACCGCCGGAGCCTTGAGGCGGCGGCCCTCGGGTGATGGCAGTCGTTCAGCTGTAGCGCCACCAGTTGCCGCTGACCTGCTCGAACGCGAGGATCATCCCTTCGCGCAGGCCCAGATGGCTGACGCGGACCGCCTTGAGCCCGTAATGGCGGAGAATCGAATGCAGGATCAGAGCGCCGGCGGCGACGAGGATGATCTTCTTGCGCTCCAGACCGGTGGCGCGAGAGATGTGCCCAGCGCTGTGGCGCAGCAGGCGCCGCACCACCTTCTCCAGGTCGTCGAGGACCAGCGTGGCGCCACGGTCCCGCCCGCGCAGCTCCTCGATGCGGTGGGCCGTTCCACCGACGGCCAGCGCGCTCGCCGGCCGGGGTGCGCCGGGAAGCGCCTTCAGCGGCTCGGCCATCGCCAGCGCGAGCTCGGCCCATTCCAGCGGCCCGGGCGGATCGCCCTTGAGGTGAGCCTCCAGCAGGGAGGCGCCGAGAGGGATCGAAGAGCCCGCCGCCGGCCGGCGCCCCTGCGTGAGGACGACCTCGGTCGAGGCGCCGCCGCTGTCGATGAGGACCTGCGAGGCGTGGGCGTCGATCTCTGTCTCGGCTCCGAGGAGCGTCAGGCGGGCCTCGGCGTGGGAGGAGAGGATGTGCACCGGCACGCCGGCGACGCGAGCGAGACCGGCGGCAGTCTCCTTGCCGTTGGCCGCCATGCGCAAGGCGCGGGTGGCGGCGACGAGGACCGATCGCGCTCCGCCTTTGCGCGCCTTCCTCAGTTGATCGCGCAGGACGTGCCGCAGCTCGCCCAGGGTCCGGTCGCGGATCCGGCCGTGACGCTCGACCTCGCGCCCGAGCTCGAGCAGATCGCTCGCGGTATCGATCCGCTCGACCCCGCCCGCGGGACGCGCCGCGCCCAGCAGCAGATGCACCGTGTTGCTGCCGATGTCGATCGCCGCTGTCGGTCGCATGCCCTGGACCCTCCATGCCGTCTGACCGCCGGCCGCCTCCAGCGCGGCGGCCTCGCCGGCGGCGGAGCGCGCCGCCGATCGGTCATCCGCCGCAGCGAGTCGGTCAGCGAGTTTCCTGCCGCGGCGGGCGCCTGCAATCATCACGCCACTGGGCCACTGCCGCCACCCGGCATCACAACGGCGGCTGGAACAGCTGGGGTCTGCCCGGGGGAGACGTCGAAGAGGTTTGCTACGGAATCAGCGGGCAGTGCTCTTCGACGGGGGTCCTTGCGCCGCCCGCCCGGCGCGAGCGGCGCAGGCTGCCGGGGCACCCCCGCACGCAGAGGGTGCCCCGGGCGGCGCGCTCCGCCGCTCAGTGCAGGCTGACGGTGTTGAGCTGCGGGTACTGGCCGCTCGCTCCCCGCGTGATGTTCACGTCCACGTAGTAGACGTAGGTGGAGAAATCGAAAGCATTGGTGAAGGTACAGGTGTTGGTGCCGCTGACCGAGTTGTTGCTGACGGTGCAGAAGGTGGTGGGGCTGTTGCCGGTCGTGGCCTGGACGATCTGGGCCGAGATCTGGCCGTTCGAGGTGGTGTTGCTGTAGCCGATCTCGAGCGTGGTCCAGCCCGGGGCATTGGAGTCCTGGGTGGTGACGACGTTGCAGCGCAGTTGGATGGTGTTGGTCGAGGAGCTCAGGGACAGATAGGTGATGCCGGCCGACACGTACTCGTAAGACGGAGAGGACGGGTCGACGGTGCAGGCCGAGGCGGCCGAGGTCCAGTAGACCCCGGCCTGGGCGGCGAAGGGCAGGACGAGGGCGGCCGCGAGGACGGTGAGGCGGGCGGCGATACGCATGACGGGCACCTCCTTATTGATAGTTGCTGTATATATACAAATGTACACCTGCGCGAAGTTGAATTGTTGCCAAGTTCTGTGACAGCCCTGTGCCAGTCCGGCGGCTTGCTGCAGACGCGCGAGCTGGATCGGCTGCGGCGAGCGCCTGCGGCCCCGCGAGCGGGAAGTAGACAAATGGCGATATGCAGATGAAAAAACTGAGGCATCCTGGCCGACCTCTCCGCTCGAGTGGGAACCTGCGCCCCCTGCCGAGACTCTTCCGTAGCTCACCGCATTGACGTGCAGCGCGAGAAAGCCGATAATCAGAGCTGTCCCACCTAACTTGTTATGGGAGGTTGTGATGCAAATCACCAGCGCAGCTCTTTGCTCGCCTGCCCGGCGGCCCCGGCAGTCTTCGGGACGTCGGCTCGCCATCGGCTTTTGCCTGGCGGCGGCGCTCCTGCCGCTCGCCTCTTCGGCGGCGCACGCCCAAGCGTGCAGCTCGGCCAACGGCTCGAACTTCAACGGCACCGCCATTGCCGGCGGAGATTTCATCTGGTTCAACGCCGTGGCCAAGGTCAAGGGCATCGACCCGAGCACCACGACCAACGTCGGGTTCACCGGCTCGACGATCAGCTTCACCGCCGGCGGCACCACCTACGAGCTGAACGTGCCGGACAGCCTCATCACCTTCTCGCCCACCGCCACCGCGGCGTCGACCAGCTTCGACGGCGTCGAATGGAACACCGTGGTGCCGGCGAGCTTCTCCAAGAACGTCTTCCTCGACGGCCTGTCGTTCCAGGTGCCGGCCGGTGGTCTGCCGGGCGGCACCAACCCGGTGACCTGGTCCGGGTCCTTCGCCTCGTCCACCGCGGGGGTGACGGTCGAGTGGCAGTGGGCCGCCGCCGTCTACACGCAGTTCTCGACCGACGACACCGTGCTCGGGGTCAAGCCGGTGGACGGCGGCCAGTCGAATCCCTACAGGAATGCTGATCACGCCGGGACGCCCGAGGGCTTCAAGCAATACGTGACCGGCGGCGCGCGGGGCGGCGGCGGTTCCAACTGGACGGGCTCCTACAGCGGCACCGACGCCGTCGTCGCCTGCACGGCCGAGCAGGAGTAGGGGCAGCCCCGCCGCCGATGCGTCCAGCGCGCGCTGCCGGCTGGGCGAGGATGCGCCCGGTTCGGACCGCCTTCCGCGCGGAGGGCGCGACTCGCCTGCCGTCTCGCCTGCCCGGCGTCATGGGTGGGACCGATCCGGCGGTACCTCGTTGACCACCAGCCAGAAGAGCCCGAGCCGGCCGATCGCCTCCAGGAACTCGCCGAAGTCCACCGGCTTGCGCACGTAGCTGTTGGCGCCGCCATCATAGGCGGCCACCAGATCGCGGTCCTCCCGCGACGAGGTGAGGATGATCACCGGCAGGCGGCGGGTGCGCGGCGCCGCGCGGATGCGGCGCAGCACCTCGATGCCGTCGATCTTCGGCAGCTTGAGGTCGAGCAGCACCACGGCGGGCAGCGGCTCGGCGCCGGCGCTGCCGGCCGTTCCCAGCAGATAGTCCACCGCCGCCGCGCCGTCGCGCGCCACGGCCACCCGGTTGGCCAGGTGATTCTTGGTCAGCGCCCGCAGCGTCAGCGCCTCGTCGTCGGCGTTGTCCTCGACCAGCAGAATGCCCCGCTCCGTCATGGGTTCGCCTCCACGGCCGTGCCGCCGGACCAGCCGGCTCTCCCGCCGAGAGTGAAGTGAAACGTCGCTCCCTGGCCGACCCGCGCCTCGGCCCAGACCCGGCCGCCGTGCAGGTGTACCACCCTCGCCACCGTCGCCAGCCCGATGCCGCTGCCCTCGAACTCGCGCTCCGAGTGCAGCCGCTGAAAGGCGCCGAAGAGCTTGTCGGCGTAGGCCATGTCGAAGCCGGCGCCGTCGTCCGAGACGGCGTAGGCCGCCTCGCCCTCGCCCCGGTCGAGGCGAAAGGCGATGTGCGCCAGCGACAGCTTGCGAGTGAACTTCCAGGCGTTGCCGAGCAGGTTGACCAGCACGACGCGCAGCAACCGCTCGTCGCCGACGCCCCACACCCCCTCCTCGATCTCGACCACCGCGCACCGCTCCGGATCGCGCTCCCGCAGCTCCGCCACCACCTCGTGCGCCAGGGCGGAGAGGTCGACGTCGCGCGGCTCGAGCGCGCTGCGCGAGATGCGCGACAGCCGCAGTAGATCGTCGATCAGGCCGGCCGAGCGCGAGAGCCTGGCGCGGGTGCGGGCGGCGGCGCAGCGCATGGCCGGCC
>JASLEW010000680.1 GCA_030150965.1 Thermoanaerobaculia bacterium
CATCGACGTGCAGGACTCGTTCAAGACGACGCCGCGCTGGGAGCGGCGCAGCAGCCGCGAGTTCGAGACCCAGGTGGACCGTCTCATCCAGGGGTACCGCGCCGCGGGGCTGGCGGTGATCTTCGTCCTGCATACCGACGGCGACGAGGGGTTCGACACCGCGAGCCCGCACTTCAAGCTGATGGACTTCATCCAGCCGCGCGCGGGCGAGCCGGTGCTGGTCAAGAACACGCGCAACGCGTTCACCAGCACCGAGCTGCAGCAGATCCTCGACGCCCGCGGCGTGCGGCGGCTGGCGGTCACCGGCATCCAGACGGAGCAGTGCTGCGAGACGACGACGCGCCTGGCGGCCGATCTCGGCTACGATGTGGACTTCATGATCGAGGCGACGCTCACCTTCCCGATCGCCGACGCGGAGACCGGCGAGGAGCTGGGGACCGACGAGATCCTGCGCCGCACCGCGTTCGTGCTGCGCCGCCGCTTCGCGCGCATCACCCCGGTCGACCGGCTGCTCGCCGAGCTGCAAGCTCCCACGTGACCCGCGTCATCCAGCTGCTGGTGCCGGAGGTCGAGCTCCTGGACGTGGCCGGCCCCGTCCAGGTGTTCCACGAGGCCCGGCTGCTGGGTGCCGACTACGAGCTGCTGAGCTGCGCCACCCGGCCGCGGGTGCGCACCCACCAGGGGATCTGGCTGGCCGATCTCGCTCCCCTGCCTCCGCCCGACCCACGGCCGCCGGGCTCCGCCAGGGACCTGATCGTGGTGCCCGGGCTGGGGATGGCGACGCTGCCCGAGGTGGATCCGGCGATCTACGCCTGGCTCCGCGCCTCCTACGACGCCGGCGCCCGGGTGGCGTCGGTCTGCACCGGCGCCTTCCTGCTCGGACCGGCGGGCCTGCTCGACCGGCGCCGCTGCACCACCCACTGGAGCCGGGTCGAGGACCTGCAGCGGCGCTTCCCCGCGGCGCGGGTGCTGGACGACCGGCTGTTCGTGACCGACGGCAGGATCACCAGCAGCGCCGGCATCGCCTCCGGGATCGACATGGCCCTGGCGCTGGTCGAGCAGGAGCACGGCCCGCTCGTCGCCGCCGCCACCGCCCGGGAGATGGTGGTCTACCTGCGGCGCGACGGTTCGCAGCAGCAGCAGAGCGTCTACCTCGACTACCGCCGCCACCTCCATCCCGGCATCCACCGCGTCCAGGACTGGCTGGTGAGCCACGCCGCCGAGCGGGCCACGCTGCCCGAGCTGGCGCGGGTGGCGGCGATGAGCCCGCGCCACCTCACCCGGGTGTTCCGCCAGGCGACGGGCATCTCGATCCGCGAGTACACCACCCGCCTCCGCCTCGACCGCGCCCGCGTCCTGCTGCACGATCCGACCCTGACCGTCGAAGGGGTGGCCGCCCGCTGCGGCTTCGCCAGCGCCCGGCAGCTCCGCCGCCACTGGCGCGACACCTTCGACGCCTCGCCGTCGCAGGCGCGGACGCCGGAGGAGGCCGAGCCTCCCGCGCTTCCCGCGGCGGTGGCGACCGCCAAGGGGGCGGCGCCGGCGCGCGGTAGAAGCTGAGCGCGCTCTCGCCGCAGCGGCGGACGTCGGCGCGCGGCAGGGGTGCCGCCGACGAGCGGGAGTCCGCGGCGCCTGAGGCCGGCGGGAGCCCTCTGGCGGTTCCCTCGGCGATCAGCCAGGCTTGGTCCGCCCGCGCCCGGTGGTGCGGCGCCTCGCGGTGTGGTCTCCGCGGCGCTCTCCGGCGCCCAGCAGCGCCGCCGCCCGGTTCTCCAGGTCCCGCCTGGCCGCCTCGAGCCGATCGATGGCCTCCGACATGGCGCCCAGGTCGGCCGCGCGAACCGCGAGCCCCTCGCGCAGAAAGAGCGCCGCCGCCTCGGACCTGCTCCGCGCCGCGCCGGTGGTGACCCAGCGGTCGAGCGTGGCGATCGTCGCCGCATCGACCCGGACCATGAGCACCTGGTCCCTCACGCTCTGGCTCAACCCGGCAAGAGAATCCTTGAGGCTGGCCGCCACGACCACCACGCGCGGCGGGGTCGAGCCGTCCGCGCAGCCGAGCTCCGCGAGATCGATGCCCAGGGCAGCGAGCGCGGCACGTACCCGCTCGTCGAGCGGCGGCTTGGCGTTCACCCCGCCATTAGCCCACACTTGACGGCGTAATGCAATTACGCGTAATGTCGCGGCAATGCAGCGACTCCGGGAGGTCGGCATGATGAACACGGCAGGCTCAGATCCACGGACGGCGCCGGCTTCGGCCATGAAGGCGGGCTTGGCGGGAGAGGGCGCATCCGCGCCCGCGGAGCCGCCGGCCTCGCTCGCCGGCTGGCTGGCCGCGCATGCCTACCTTCGCATCCCCCTCGAAGCCACCGGCGTCGGGCATTTCCAGGCGCCTGGCGAGATCTCGGGTCACCCCGTCACGATCCTCGTCGACACCGGAGCCTCGAGCACGGTCATCGACCTGGAGTGGGCACGGCAACGCGGGTTCGCCCTCGAGGCAACCGGCAACCATGGTGGAGGCGCGGGCACGGGTGCGCTCGCCATCCATCGGGTACCGGGCGCCGCGCTCAGCATCGCGGGCGTCGCGATCACCACGCCCGAGCCGCTGGCGCTCGATCTCGGCAACGTGGCGAAGGCGCTCGCGGCCAAGGGAGTGAAGGCGCCGCACGCCGTCCTCGGCGCGGACGTGATGAGATCGCGCAGGGCGATCATCGACTACGGGACGGCGACCCTCTACCTCTGCCAGCCGTGAGGCTCGGACCGCCGATCACCCGTCGAAGGTGAGCAGGCTTCGCCGGACCATGACCGGAGCGCTTTTCCGCCGGCAGCTCGGGGCGCCGGGCGGCGCAGGTGATCGGCCCGACGGCCAAGACCGTGGCGGCGCTGGGGTTCGTCCTCGGCGGGGCGATGTGGATCCCGGCCGGTGGCCGTTACCGCATCGCCGCCGGTGCGCGGCGAGCCGCTCGCGAGGTACAGGTCGCCGCGGCAGATCGCCGAGGGCTGCCGGGGCTGACGCTCGGGCGGTTGCAATGGATGCTCTTCCACCGCAAGAGCAACGGCCTGGAGGCGCTGTAAATCGCTCCCAGGTTCATCTTGCTCGTCGCCGACGTGGCCAACTTCCCGACCAACAGCTCGAATCTCTACCTGGCGGTGTCGCGAACGCCCGAGCCCACCGATTTCACCGCTGCCAACTGGTGCGAATATTGGATGGGGGGGCCGCAGACGGTGAATGGCGTGCTCACCTTCTACGATTCGCCGATCTTCGGAGTCGGCGCCGACACCATGGTCTACTCGACGAATCAATATGCTTTCAGCACCGGTGCCTTTACCGGCGCCATCCTCAACGCTGGCTCCAAGGCCCAGATCGAAAACAACGCCGCGAGCTGTCCCTGGATCGGATTCTACGTCTTCGTTCCGACTCCCGTAGGCGGCACCACCTTTGCGCTGATGCCAGCGCAACACTACACCAGCCCGTCGTCCTTTCCGGGCACCACGAACCCTGTATACATGATCAGCACCCACGGGCTCACCCAGGCGGGCGAGACCAGCTCCACGATCTATCGCGTGTGGCGTATTCGCAATGTGGTCAGCGGTGCTGCCGCCCTGGACGAGCTGGACGTCTCGGCGGGCTCATACTCCACCCCGCCAGGCGCGCCACAGGCGGGCGGCGGCGTGATCGACGCGGGTGATGTGCGCATCCGCCAGGTCGCGGGGATCGGTAACTCTCTCTGGACGGCCCATTCGTTGACCTGTAATGTGGCAGGAACGAACCAATCATGTATTCGTGTTTACCGCTTCGACCTGGGCCAGGACAGCGGCGGCCACCTCACCGCCGTGGTCGGCCAGGCACCCGCCATCTTCTCGGGGCCTGCAGGGGTGCCCTACTGGATGCCGGCAGTCGCCGCGAGCTCGGCCCAGAGCACGATCGTGCCTTTCCTCACCTCGTCGTCGGCCTCGTACCTCAGCTCTGCCTTCACCACCAAGGCTGCTGCCGCGACCACGTATGGTTCGCCGACCTCCCTGCTGACCGGCGGCTGTAACAACGGTTCGCCGGTTGGCCGGTCGGGAGACTACCAAGGGGCACAGACGAATCCCAATGACCTCGCGAGCTTCTGGATTGCCGGCGAGGCGACACCGGTGGCAGGCCAATGCTCGTCGTTGTGGAAGACCGAGATCGCGAACGTCACCCCATGACGAGCTGAAGGAGATCCCATGAGAGCAGCCCTGATCGCGTTGTTCATGCCAATGGTGGTCGCGGTGGCGGCCGTTGGACAGCCGCCGGCCTCGTCGCTGGCGCTGTTGCGCGTGCACGCCAGCCTCGCGGAGTTCCACCAGGGGACGGTCCTCGCCGACGAGGATCTTTTCGTGCTCCGCGATGGTTCGGTGACCGGCAGCCTCACCGTGCAGCCGGAGGCGGAGTGCACGGGCTGCGGTTGGAACAGCGCCGTTCGCACCGCGCACGGCACCGCGGAGCAGTTTGGCGCCCTGCAAGCTGCGCTCACCGCCAATCAGATCGGCCTCGCGACAGGGGGCTGCAGCGTGCCGAAGCCCGGACTCGACCGCGGCAGCTACGAGGTGACCTGGTACGGAATCGCGCGGGCGCAGCCCACGGCGCGCCGCACCGTGTTCAGCTTCCAGGTGAACGCAGGCGGGGCAACGTGTCCCGAGGCGGTGGCCAGCTTGATCACCGCCATCGAGACCTATGCGTCGCAAGCGGGAGTGCCGGTCTCGGACCTGTGGCAACCCGGCTCCTGACACCCGCGTGGGCTCGCCGCGGTCCTTCGCGGCCTCCAAATGCTCGGCTTGCTCCTCCGGCAGCGCCGGGCTCAGGCGAGCGGCCGGCCTCCGCCACGGCGCCGGCGGCAGCTGCAGCTACGATCGGAGCAGGGCGGCGAGGAGCGCGAGCATGCCGGCGACGAAAGCCCCAACGAACGCCCCGACGACCGGCATGAAGTAGCTCCACCGCTCGGCCCGCTTCACCTCCCTGTCGTGCAACTCGATCGCCGCCGAGAGGAGCTGGCCGGTGAACTCCGGCGAAAGCGGATCGCGCGCTCCCCTCTCGTCCCAGGGCAGGGCATACCTGGCGACGAGGGAAACGGGAAACTCGGTCCCTCCGCTGACGTTGAGGCGGAAAAACTCCCGGTGGGCCTGTGCCACGGCCGTCCAGTTCTCGGCGGACTCCGGCGAGCCCTGAAGCGCCTTGCGCAGGCCCTCTTCGCCGCGCAGCGCGTGCTGCGCCAGCGCCAGCACCTGGATCAGGGCCAGCACGTCGGACAGGCGCCCGGGAATCTCGTACCTCCGCATGGTCCTGGACCGCATCATCTTGTCTCCATCAGGCAACGGCGATCCCCGAGCGCAGCACCGGCTGCAACGACGAGCGGTTTCCCCGTTGGCGCGCGCCAGAGCGCTACACGTCGCGGCAGGGACTGCGGGCCTCGTGCACAGCCGCGATCAGCCGGGTGACCTGGTCGATGGTCGCCGCCTCCAGGGCCGCGGCCTCGCAGAACAGCCGGCCGAGGACCTCGGCGAGCTCGGGGAGCGTGGCGCCGTTCATCACCAGGTAGGATGCGGCGGTGTGCCGCAGGTCGTGGAAGCGGAAATCGCTCAGACCCGCCGCGCGGTCCCAGGCGTGGCGCGGGAAGCTGCAGCTGCCGTTTCCCTTGCCGCCCGGGCGGCGAGACCAACTGTGATAAAAGCGTGATAAATCTTGGGGCGTAAGTCAAGCGGCACCCTGCTTCGGACCTATAAGTCGCTGATTTTATTGAGCTTACTTGCTGCCCGAGGCGGGAGTCGAACCCGCATGCCCTTGCGGGCGGAAGATTTTAAGTCTCCTGCGTCTGCCATTCCGCCACTCGGGCCTGGCGGAATCTTATCTCTTGACTCGGGCCTCCGCTGGCTTGGCCTCCAAAGGCTGGGCCGCCCGGCGCCGGGTGCCGGCCGGCTGCTCGGCGGCGATCCGGCCGGGGAGAGAGGCCGCGACCAGACACCTCGGGTAGCAGGGTGCAGGCCCGGGCCGCCCACGGCACCGCGGGGTCAGTGCTGCGACAGGCTGAAGAAGTTGCCGGAGTCGTCGTTGAACACCGCGGCGATGCCCCATGGCTGCTTCTCCGGCGGGGACTTGAACTGCACGCCGCGGGCCCTGAGCTCCTCGTAGGCGGCGGCGCAGTCGGGGGTGTCGAAGACGCCGCCGCCCAGGACGCCCTTCTTCACCAGGGCGCGGAGCTGCTCCGCCGTCTCCGCGTCCAGCATCATCCCCGCCTTCGGCTCCATCAGGGCGATCTCCAGCTCTGGCTGGCCGGTGACGCCGACCGTCACCCAGCGGAAGTCCCCCATCCGCGCGTCGGTGCGCAGCTCCAGGCCCAGCTTCTTGGTGTAGAACTCGATGGCGCTGTCGTGGTCGAGGACGTAGACGGTGGAATGCGACAGGTGGCTGATCATCATGGTCTCCTCTCCGCCTCCATGGCGGGCCCGTTGCCGCCTTGCCGGCGATGACCAGACCCTACAGCACCTCCCGGCCGCGACGGTTATCGACGATTGCTATGTTGGGCCGCGGGACGCGGGCGGGCCCGGCCGGCCTGGTGGCCGCGGGCGATGTCCCGCACGCGGTCCCGGCCGTTCAGCGGCTCAGCCGTACATGGCGACGAAGCAGCCCGGCACCCGGAGCGGCAGGCCCGGAGGCCGCGGTGCCGCCACCCAGCGGCGGCGGTAGCGCAGCGGCGAGTCGCCGGTGAATTTGCGGAAGGCGCCGCTGAAGGATGGCAGGCTCTCGAAGCCCACCTCGAAGCAGATCTCGCTCACGCTGCGGTCGGTGGTCTCGAGCAGCGTGCGCGCCCGCTCCAGGCGCAGCTGCGACAGGTACCGCGCCGGCGTCTCGCCGTAGGCCTGGCGGAACAGGCGCAGGAAGTGGAACTTCGAGAAGTGCGCCGCC
>JASLEW010000608.1 GCA_030150965.1 Thermoanaerobaculia bacterium
GGCGCCGCGAGGGAGGGGCGGCCGAGCCTCCGCTGGGCCCCTGGCGAGCCCCCCGCCGCCACCTCGTTCTGCTACGATGAGGGCAGGCGGCGGCACTCCCCGGCCTCCCTGAACCTCCGACCCCCTGATCCCTGATGGCCGACTTCGTTCACCTCCACCTCCATAGCCAGTACAGCCTTCTCGACGGCGCCAACCGCCTGGACGACGTGATCGCCGCGGCGGCCGAGGCGCGCATGCCGGCGATGGCCCTCACCGACCATGGCAACATGTTCGGCGCCATCCAGTTCTACAACCAGGCGCGCAAGGCCGGCGTCAAGCCGATCCTGGGCTTCGAGGCCTACGTCTCCCAGGGCAGCCGCTTCGACCGCACCCCGGGCAAGGGGAGCAGCAACCACCTGGTGCTCCTCGCCGCCAGCGAGCGCGGCTACCAGAACCTGATCAAGCTGACCTCCCAGGCGTACCTCGAGGGCTTCTACTACAAGCCGCGGGTGGACAAGGAGCTGCTGCGCCGCCACAGCGAGGGGGTGGTCGCGCTCTCGGCCTGCCTCAAGGGGGAGATCAACGAGCGCATCGTGGCGCGCCAGGAGAGGGAAGCCGAGGCGGCGGCGCGCGAGTTCGTGGAGATCTTCGGCGAGGGCAACTTCTTCTTGGAGATGCAGGACCACGGCATCCCCGAGCAGCGCCTGGCCAACGACGTGCTGCGGCGGATCGCGCAGCGCAACGCCATGCCCCTGGTGGTCACCAACGACTGCCACTACCTGCGCCAGAGCGACGCCTTCGCCCACGACGTGCTGCTGTGCATCGGCACCCAGCGCAACCTCTCCGACCCCGACCGGCTGCGCTACGCCTCCGAGCACTTCTACCTCAAGTCGGCCGACGAGATGCACGCCCTCTTCCCCGACGACCACGCGGCGCTCGACAACACCGTGGCCATCGCCGAGCGCTGCAACCTGACCATCCCCACCGGCACCTTCCACCTGCCGGAGTTCCCGGTGCCGGCCGGCTACACCCTCCAGTCCTACTTCGCCGAGGTGGCGCGCGCCGGCCTCGCCGAGCGCCTGGACGAGGTCCGCCGCCGCCGCGCCCAGGGGCTGGTCAAGTCCCCCGACGAGCGCTACCGCGAGCGCCTGGAGTTCGAGATCCAGGTCATCGAGCGCATGGGCTTCGCCGGCTACTTCCTGGTGGTCTGGGACTTCATCCGCTACTCGCGCGAGCAGGGCATCCCGGTGGGGCCGGGGCGCGGCTCGGCCGCCGGGTCGGTGGTCTCCTACGCCCTGCGCATCACCGACATCGACCCGCTGCAGTACGACCTGCTGTTCGAGCGCTTCCTCAACCCCGAGCGCATCAGCATGCCGGACATCGACATCGATTTCTGCATGCGGCGGCGCGGCGAGGTCATCCACTACGTGAGCGAGAAGTACGGCCGCGACCGGGTGGCGCAGATCATCACCTTCGGGACGCTGGCCGCCAAGGCGCTGATCCGCGACGTCGGCCGCGTCATGGGCATCCCCTACGCCAAGGTGGACCGCATCGCCAAGCTGGTGCCCGACATGACCAAGTCGCTCGCCGAGGCGTCCCGGGAGGTGGAGGCGCTGGCCGCCGAGGTGGCGAGCGACCCCGAGGTGAAGACCATCGTCGAGGTGGGGAGCCGCCTGGAGGGGCTCACCCGCCACGCCTCGGTGCACGCCGCCGGCGTGGTCATCACCCCGCGCCCGCTCGACGAGCTGGTGCCGCTCTACAAGGTCACCAAGGGCGACGACGAGCAGATCATGACCCAGTGGGACATGACGGTCGTCGAGAGCCTCGGCCTGCTCAAGATGGATTTCCTCGGGCTGCGCACCCTGACCGTGCTCGACGACGCGGTCAAGATCCTGCGCCACCAGGGCATCGACCTCAACCTCGACGAGGTGCCGCTCGACGACCCCGAGGTCTACCGCCTGTTCTGCGAGGGGCGCACGAGCGGCATCTTCCAGTTCGAGTCGCGCGGCATGACCGACCTGCTGCGCCGCGCCCGGCCGTCCAAGTTCGAGGACCTGGCGGCGTTCAACGCCCTCTACCGCCCGGGGGCGCTGTCGGTGGGCATGGTCGAGGAGTACATCCAGCGCAAGCTCGGCAAGAAGAAGGTCAAGTACATCCTGCCCGAGACCCACGACATCCTGGAGGAGACCTACGGCGTCATCGTCTACCAGGAGCAGGTGATGCTCATCGCCGTCGCGGTCTCCGGCTTCACCATGGCCGAGGCCGACGTGCTGCGCAAGGCGATGGGCAAGAAGAAGGCCGAGGTGATGGCGCAGCAGAAGGAGAAGTTCCTGGCCGGCGCGGTGGCGCGGCAGGTGCCGCGCGAGAAGGCCCAGGAGCTGTGGGACTACATCGAGCCCTTCGCCGGCTACGGCTTCAACAAGAGCCACAGCGTGGCCTACGCCATGCTCGCCTACAAGACCGCCTACCTCAAGGCGCATTATCCGGTGGCGTTCATGGCGGCGATGCTCAACTCCGAGCTGTCGTCGTCGGACACCATCGCCAAGTACCTGGCCGAGTGCCGCGCCAACATGGGCATCCGGGTGCTGCCGCCCGACATCAACGAGAGCGCCTACTTCTTCACCGTCGCCGGCGCCGGCGGCGACGCCATCCGCTTCGGCCTGGGCGCGGTCAAGGGGGTGGGGGAGGGGGCGATCGAGTCGGTGCTCGCGGCGCGGCGGCGGGTGGGCCGCTTCCACAGTTTGGCCCACCTGGCGAGCGAGGTGGACCTGCGCCTGGCCAACCGCAAGGTGATGGAGTGCCTCGTCAAGGCCAGCGCCTTCGACGGCCTGGGCGTCCACCGCGCCGCGCTTTGGGACGTGCTCGACGGCGTGCTCGACTACGCCCAGCGGCGGCGGCGCGAGCGCGAGGAGGGGCAGTCCAACCTGTTCAGCCTGCTGGCACCGCCGCCACGCCGGGATCGGGCGCCGGCTCGCGGCCGATGCCGCGTCCGCCCCCGGCCGCGGCGCCGGCGGAGCCCGCGCCGGGAGGCCCCGGCGCC